>JALURI010000123.1 GCA_027016965.1 Geoglobus sp. | reverse complement strand
CACATGCCAGTGCAATGCTAAAACCTCCCCCCAGTGCGTACCCCTGAACAAATGCCACCACTGGTTTTGGATGTCTGGCAATTTGAAGAATGAGATCGTTTGCCACATCTGCAAATTCCACAATCTGAGTTTCCGAGGTTTTTCGAACAAAATCAAGATCGAGACCTGAACAGAAACTTGGGTCTCCTGTTATGATTACTGGATTTTCGCATTTACAGAATTCCATCTTTATCTCCCTTATATGCTCGAGATCAAGAGCATTGTGTTTTTCCGGTCTTTTGAATCTGATAAC
Source organism: Geoglobus sp. (assembly GCA_027016965.1). The sequence continues at coordinate 13,044 of JALURI010000123.1, read as the reverse complement.
ATCAATTTCCATGTATGCTGTTGGAGTGATGCTCTATAAAAATCCACCCGAAAGTGGTCTGCAGTTTTCTGATTTGAGACAATCATTCCCCTTCACTCAAAGCTATGAAGACCCCTGAAAGAATTGCAATTCCACCAAGAAGCTGGATTCCTGAAAGTATCTCGCCAAAAAATACAAAACCAACCAGTCCAGCGGTTACTGGCTCGATGAGCGCAATCACAGGTCCCTTTTCAACTCTGACTCTTGCCATTCCATAGGCCAAAAGGATAAATGGAATGGCTGTTGGAATGAGTCCCAGTCCCAGAATCAGAGCAGGATTTGCGCTTTTCAGTTGAAAAAAGGGAAGCAAAAGGAAAACCCCTACCAACAAGTTTGAAAAGGTTATCTTCACCGGATCATAGATTTTGCCAAGTTTGTTCAGCATCACGAACGCACCGGCATAAACAATTCCAGAAAGAATTCCCGCAGATAAACCGACATTTATCTGGGTCTCCGGTGATAAAAGGAGGTAAAGACCGGATATCCCCATAAAAAGAGAGATAAAAGACTTTTTTGAGACCTTTCCTTTCACAATGGCATATCCCATCACATAAATAGGAGCCATATAAAGCAGCAGTGCCGCCATTGCAGCACTCAGATAGGTTATGGCAGTAATGTAGAGGAATACCGTTCCGGTGTTCAGCAATCCAAGAAATGTGAGCTGTCTGCTGAAGACAGGTTTTTCTCTTCTGATCATCAGAAAAATGCCTACAAATACAAGTCCAAAGAAAAGCCTGTAGAATGTTGATAAAAGTGGAGAGAGCATTAATGATTTAATGAAGAATGGTAGCGTTCCCATCAGAATTGCCGAAACAAGAACTGCATTTTCTCCCCTCATTCAGGTTTCCAGCTTTCACACTGGTATTTTATTGTTTCTGAAAATTCAAAAATGGAAATGGTTTAGTGGTGTATGAAATTGCCGACTGCATCAGAGTTAGACGTATTCTGGGTATATGGTTGGGAAGAGCTCATACTTTCCTGGTAAAGCAATAGCTGCATTGTATTCCTCCATGAAATCCGCATCTGTACTGAGATCAAAATAGGTAACAAGCTTTGCCATTGTTTCTGCAAGATCTCTTTTCTTCTTTGAAGTTAGAGCCAGATATGCTCCAGCCAAGGACCCGTTTCCAATCTGTTTCATATCTGTATTTGGCAGTTCAGGGAAAAGACCTATTGTGATGGCATTTTCGAAATTTATGTAGTAACCAAAAGCCCCGGCGATGTAGAATCTCTCAACATCTGATGGAGTTATGCCAGCCTTTTTGATCAGAACAGAAATTCCTGCACAAACTGCTGCCTTTGATTTTATGATTGTGTCTATGTCTGTCTGGGTGAAGACAATATCATCTCCTGTGTCTGTCTCATCAGCAAAAGCCACAACAAATTCAAGCTCTTTCTCCCCTTTTCTCACCCTCTCATGTTTCATGTCAAGATTTCCCTGAAAATCAACTATTCCGTTCTTGAAAAGCTCTGCAAGAAGGTCAATCAAGCCACTACCGCAGATACTTCTTGGTTTTCTGTTTCCAATGACTGTGTATCTCACCTCTCCATTAGCAATCTCAACATGATCTATTGCTCCTTCAACAGCCCTGCTCCCATGTTTTATCTCATATCCCTCAAATGCGGGACCAGAGGCAACACTTGTGGAAATTGCCCATCCTTCACTTCCAAGCACGATTTCACCATTGGTTCCGAGATCAACCATCAGGGTGAGGTAAGGGGAGTCAACAATCCTGCTTGCCAGAATGTCTCCAACAATGTCTCCCCCGACATACCTGCCAACAGGTGGTAAAGCGTAAATTCTGGCACCGGGATTTACATTAAGCCCCACATTTTTCGCAGTTTCCGTGAATCCTTTCTTTTCGATAATAACCTTTGAAGACCTGAACAGGTAGTTTATATCTTTCTTAAGGAAAAAGTGTGTCATCAGCGTATTTCCTGCTGCAACAACATCGTATATTCTGCTGGGAGAGGAGTAGCCTTCCATCAGTCTGTCAATAAGTTTGTTTATTGATTCAACCACAGCTTTCTGAAGTAGCTCCATACCATCCTTTCTGCTGAAAACAAACTCAACTCTGGAGAGGACCTCCTCACCATATATTATCTGTCCGTTATAGTCTGAGGTGATGCTAACAGCATTACCTGTATTCAAATCAACGAGAGCTGCGACTATGGTGGTTGTTCCAATATCAATAGCAAGTCCGAAAAATTCTCCTCGCGTATCCCCCTTCTCAACTGAGAGGATATCATTATTTCTCAGAACAAGTGTTAGGTCTCCTTCCTCAATTTCTGGCTGACATACAAGTCTGTATCCTTTCTGAGAGATGATTTCCGGGAGAAACCCATCCTGGTAGAATTCTTTTCTGACAGCAGGTGATAGTTCCTTTTCTGACACAATAAATTCATTCAGTATCTGCTGCTTTTCAAGTCTTGATTCTGGAGGTATGAAAACCTCAGTATCACTCAGTAAAAAAGTCTGACATGCAAGAACTACACCCTCTTCCATTTCCTTTTCAGAAAGAAACTTTTCATGGGGTTCAGGGTTTATTTCATAATCTCCTTTTTTAACCACAACCCTGCATTTCCCGCAGCCGCCTTTCCCACCGCAGAGACTCCTTATTCCCTCTCCTGCGTTCTGAGCGATTTCAAGAATTGATTTTCCTTTCTCAGCAGTAGTTCTCTTTCCTGAAGGTAAGAAAATGACATTCAACATCAATTCAGAGCTAAGGGGAAAAATATTTATGGATTTCCCCGAAAAAGTGTATCATGGGATTTGCCATTATTTATAATAAAGAAATACAGTCAGAGTGGATATGTTCCTCAAAAAGAGTCGGAAATCTGGAAAGCAGGGATATCCACACTGAAATGGATCCAGAAGATTACATTCTTCGTGTTCATTCTCCTGAATACTATCAGAAGGTTAGATCCACACCATTTTTCAAACCAGCATACGAATCTGTTAGATGCATACTTTTATCTGCAGAGGAAGTTGAAAAGCATGGGACAGTTGTGGTTCCTACATCAGGAACAGGACATCAGGCTGAGAGAGATAGATGGAGAGGTTACAGCTTTTTCAACGATCTTGCCATACTGGTCGAGAGACTGAAAGACAAGGGGTACAGAAACATCTCCATAATAGAGACCGATGCCCATCACAGTGATACTTACAGGATGTGCAAAGCCAAGCTATTCTGCATTTCAGGAACAGAAAAGTGCAGAATAATTGAGGAAATGAGGTGCAGAGTCTCAAGAGAGGCAGAGAAGGCCGAATACCTTGATAGATTCTCCAGAATTGTAAAAGCAGTTAAATCAGAAAATCCTGAAATTGTGATCTGGTATCTCGGACAGGATCTGCATGAAATGGAGTATGCGGAAGGGTGCTTAGATGGTGAATCCTTCAGAAAGATGATTGAGGAGTTCATAACAATTCCAGCCAGAAAGATTGTTATTTTAGCTTCTGGATCAAGAGATGACGTTTTTAAAGGAATAATATCGGCTTTCAGAGGGGGTTTTTAAGATTTAGCTTAAAATCACCCACCTCAGTGATTAAAAAGGTCACTGTTTAACTTTACTCTTTTGGACATTCCATCTCTGTATCTTATCACGATACCTCTGCTCTCCAATTTACCGAGTATCCTCGAAACTGTGGGTGTGCTGAGCCCCGTTTTTCTGGCAATTTCATTCTGAGATATGTTGTTCGTGGTCATCAAAACCTCAAGAACCTTTTTTTCATTTTCATTTAAGACTTCAAGAGTTTTCTCCAGCTCTAAATCTGGAAGACTTGTTTTTTTGCTGGATTTACTTTCTCTCTCACCCTGATTTGATTCCTTCAAACTCAATCCATGATTTGGATACAGCAGATATATCAGTATCACAATCAATCCCGGAACAACCCCCATCATCAGCCCAGTAATTACTGAAAGAGACCAGAAATACTTGTTTCTACCCTTTCTTCCAGCATCGAAATAAATGATCGCTCCCGGAATCAATGTGACAAAAAATAAGAAGAATACAATCACCAGTTCTGATATTCCAGTTACAACTGCCATTCCCCCACCTCGCAGTTTTATCATGTGACTCAGCTGAAATAGCATAAAAAATTTCGGTGAAAAAGGTGAAACTTTTGAGAGCTTTCAACCTCTGCACATCACACCAATAAATTTATATGAGAAGCTTCTCAAATTTGAGAAGATGCTGACAGAGCTTAAAAAGCTTGCAAAAATGAACGCAACAAGAAAGGTGGTCAAGATAAGCTCAAAGGAATTCGCTGATAAGATTGACCAGAGCCTTCAAACTGCAGCAAGAAAGCTTAAAGAGCTTGAGGAAAGCGAATTCATTGAAAGGATCATTGAGAGTGACGGACAGTATGTGGTGATAACGGAAAAGGGTAAGAAGCTGCTTTACAGGGAGTACTTGGAACTGAAGAAGATCTTTGAAGGTGAAGAGAGGGTCTGCATCACCGGCAGGGTTATGAGCGGAGTTGGTGAGGGAAAATACTACGTCAGCCTTGATGGTTACAGAAAACAATTTGAGGAAAAACTTGGCTTCTCACCCTATCCAGGCACACTGAATCTCAAAATCTCAAAGGAGCAGATGTACTTCAGGAGATTGCTTGACGAAGAGGATGGGATAATCATAAATGGATTCAGAACAGAGGACAGAACTTTTGGAGAAGTGAAGATGTTCAAATGCAGAATTGGCAGTATTGAAGGTGCTGTCATACTCCCAACGAGAACCCATTACGGGAAGGATGTTCTGGAGATAATCTCTCCAGTCAGGCTGAGAGACAAGTTGAAGCTACAAGATGATGATCAAGTTGAGGTTGAGGTGATGTTATGATAGAAGAAGCGATAAGAGCGTTCAAAAAGGGAAAAAGTGTTCTGCTCTATGATTTTGAGAGCAGAGAGGGTGAGACTGACATAGCAATTCCTGCTTTGGCAGTTGAAGCTGAGGATGTTGCATTTATGAGGAGAGACGGCGGTGGTCTGATATGCGTATCAATCCCCTTTGAAGCTGCTGAACTGCTGGGCTTACCATTCATGCACGAGATCTTAGAGCACTCCTCTGCAACATTTCCAGTTCTCAGAGATCTGTCACATTATGATATCAGATATGACTCACGCTCTTCATTCAGTCTCTGGGTAAATCACAGAGATACCTTCACAGGAATAACTGATACTGACAGAAGTCTCACAATCAGAAAACTGGGTGAGGCTGTAAGAAGCGTTCTGAATGGAGATGAGTTCGATTTTGGAGGAGAGTTCAGAAGTCCGGGGCATGTGGCAGTTCTGAAAGCCTCTGCAAATCTTATATATGAGAGAGTTGGTCAGACAGAGCTGAGTATTGTTTTAGCTGAACTTGCAGATATAACCCCAGCTGTTGCAATATGTGAAATGCTGGATGAGAGAACCGGCAAGGCTTTGAGCAAAGACAGGGCATTGGAATTCGCAGAAAAAAGAGGGATTCCATTTGTTACAGGAGAGGAGGTTATCAAAACATACAGAGAAACTGATCCAATAGGAATAAAAATTTAAACCTTTCCTTTCAAAAGTTCTCTTCCCTTTTCCACAACAACACTTACAGGAGTTGGCATCTTCTGTCCAGCTCTTTTCAATGCCTCTTTTGCAACCTCGAAATGTTCGGGCTTTGTCCAGATGCTTATGATCCTTGTTCCCGGAGAAACTCTTGCCGCTCTGCCAACTGGTTTTCCAAATGCCTTCCTCATGCCCTGTGAGATTCTGTCTGCTCCAGCTCCTGTCGCCATTCTGTGCTCTCGCAGAATGTGGTGGGGGTAAATTCTCACCTTCAGGAAGTAGTTACTTGATCCTGATCTTCTTGCAATGTACTTGTTTGCAGCAATTCTCGCAGCTTCAAGAGCAGTATCTCTGACCTGAACGGCTTCCTTGGCAACGAGAGTGAGCATAACTGGAAATTCAGCCTTCTTGTTTCCCATCTCAAACTGCCTGAGCCTTATGCCCGGAACACCATCTATGTACTCTGTTCTCGTGAACGGTCTTTCAGGTCTCCTCCACATTCTTGCAGGTCTTCTTGCCATAGTTCCTAAGGAAAGGCTTAGAGTATTTAAGTTTTAACCTGAATGTATATGTGAAAGTGATTCAAGAGACTCTTTTGAAAGACTGACAAGCTCATTGGGAGTTAAGATCTGTGCAAAATCAGGTGTTTTACTCAGTGAATCCTCAGAGGGGGCGATTATGAACTTTTTGCATTTGAACTTCGAGATCTTTTCCTCAATTCTTTTCAGTTTACTTCCAGAAATGTTTTCTTTTTCTTTCCACTTCACCCCCCAACAAGAGCGATCTTTCTGAAATCAGCAAGAGCTATGTCAATTTGAAAATCTGGCATTTCAATACTCACAGGTCTCAGCCCGTATATTTTCGACAGAAGAGTTTTAATGAAACTCTCTACACGCCTCGAAACCAGAACATCAATAGTGCGTTTATGAACTCAGCTGGAGTTTCAAGCTCAGTGTACGAGTATTTCGCTTTAAGATAATAATGCCCCTCAGCGCGAGAATTCCGGGTCCGCATCCTGCTTCGAGGTGTCTGCCCTTTACTCCGAACTTTTTCAGATCGCGAATGGCATGATAGTAAAGGATTGGAGAAATGCTGCTAACAGCCTCTCCATATCTCTCAGCCACCTTTCCTTCGAACCGTTGGAATTTTTCGAGAATACCTTCCTTATAGAGTGTGAAAGGCACGAAATATAATCTCTTTTACCAAATTTTCACACACTTCTATATTCAACAACTATTTTCCCCCGACAGCTATTGAGAACTTTAACCTCAATAAAATCCTCCTTTCTCGCATTTCTGGGATAACTCAGGGAAAAACACTCTTTTGGATAAGCTCTGACCGAGATTTCCACACTTCCATGGAAATCCTCATCAACAGGCTGTAACAGCAGAGTCTGGTTTTATGTGAATTCTGATTCAATTACAAATCTGCTGAGAGTTGCGATCAGAGTTATGAACACGCTCTTGTTTTCTGCATAAGCACCAATTCCGCAATGGGTGAAATCAGATAGCATAACCCTTCTGTGACCTCTGCTTTTTTTCCATCCCTTGACGCATCTCTCTGCAATCCTCTCCTCGGTTATCAGGGATGTAAGTCCAGTGATTCTGTATATGTTTTCCCCGATGGACAGGAAGTATACTCCATTTTCTCTGAGCAGTCTGTATGCATTCACCCCCTTGGCATCGTGTCTGAATTCGTGAGAAAGGAGCTCACTTTTGTATCTTGCCATCTCAGCGATTTTTTCACTCCATACAAGTCTTTCGAGATGATTTTCCTCTCTGAACTCATTGAGCTTGCTAAAAATCAGCATCTCTATCATTCTGAGGTCAAGAGTTCTTGCATCATAAAGCAGTTCTTTCTCCGATAGCAGAACCTCAGAAAATGGTTCGTTAAATTTGTATTCAAATTCCATTCCCCCGTACTCTCCGGAGAAAATGAAGCCCTGACTCAGCAGGTTTATATCCACATCAACGCATCCATTTACATTTATCTTCCGGCCTCCTGCTAAAAGATAGCCTTTTAAGAGCTTCCCGCTTTCCCTTACCCTGAAGCAGATTCTCATTGTCTATCAGTGCAATTGCTTTTGCCTGATTTTAAATTCTTTCAGATTTTTGATGGAGTTTCAGAAGGTCTGGGTTTTGTGATAATACGTTCTGTATTCTCAGATAGAATTAAATATGAAATTAAATATTCCAGTTTTCAAGTGAAATGAATTGTTGCACAGGAGACCCTTGAAAAAAACCTGTCAATCCACACTGTTGAGGGTTTCGCTGGAAAAACACAGAATAAAAAACCCAGAGGTAACAGTTAATATGTGGACTAAAGGTATATTTGATGGAGAATGAATCCATTCTCTTCAATTCTGATGATTTTCAGACAGCTTCCCAGTCCTGTATCCCTCAAGATCCATTAGCACGTTCTTATAGCCGAGCTTCCTCAGCTCCTTAATAATCCTGTCAGCGACATCCACACGGAATATCTTCTCCCTCTCGTCCCTGCCAACCTCGATGATGGCATACTCCTGAAAATCCCTGACTCTGACCTGCCTTACCTCAGCAATGGCAATGATGAGATTCTCAGCTGCATCTATTTTAATGAGCTTTTCCTTGTCAATCTCCATACCAAACGGAATTCTTGATGATAAGCAAGCCATTGATGGTTTGTCAGCAAACTCATAGCCCATTTTTCTTGCAATGTCCCTTATCTCGTCTTTGGTAAAGCCGAACATTGCCCAAGGGGAGTATACGTTCTCAAACTCTGCTATGGCTCTGAATCCGGGTCTGTGCCCTCTTATCTCGTCGGCATTGGTGCCTTCGAAAACAGCCTGAATTCCCTCCTTCTCCACAAATTCATTTATTCTGGACAAGAGCATTTTCTTACAAAAATAACACCTGTTGGGAGGGTTTTTTCTGAAATTTTTGTCCTCAAGCTCGTTAAGATTCAGAAAAACATGCCTAACTCCAATATTTTCTGCAAACTTCCTCGCATCTTTCAGGTCTCTTGATGGGGTAGTGGGGCTTGAGGCGGTTACGGCAACGACCCTATCCTTCCCCACCACGTCGGCTGTGAAGGCCAGCAGTGTAGAGCTGTCCACACCCCCACTGAACGCTATGGCTATACTTTCAAATCGGGCAATAAATGATCTTAGCCTCTCAACCTTGTCCATCGCTCCAACATTCACAGTAGATTTTTTAAGGTTTTAGCACAAATCCAGAACATGAAATCTTACGCTGATGCTGGAGTTGACATAAGGAAAGAAGAAAAGGCGGTGAAAAGTCTTGTTTCTGGATTAAAGTTCATCAGAAAGGGAAAGGGTCAGCCTCTGTTAACCAACCACTATGCAAGCGTTATAGATGCCGGAGAGATTGGGATTGCAATAACAACTGACGGTGTCGGGACGAAAATAAAGGTCGCTGAAATAATGAGAAACTTCAAAAATATAGGTATTGACTGCGTAGCCATGAATGTTAACGATCTCTACGCCATAAATGCCGAGCCTGTCGCCATGGTTGACTATATCACTACAAATAAGCCTGATGAAAGGATAATGGCTGAAATTGGTGAGGGACTGAACAAAGGTTGTGAGATGGCAAACATAACTCTCGTTGGTGGTGAAACAGCAACACTCGACATAGTGAACGGCTGGGATCTATCCGGGACCGTTATAGGATTTGTTGAAAAAAACAAAATTATAACTGGTAGCACAATAAAGCCGGGAGACGTTATATTTGCGATTCCAAGCTCAGGAATTCACAGCAATGGGCTAACCTTGGCAAGAAATCTGGTTGAGGAAAATGGCCTGAACTACCACGACAGGTTTGAAAAGCACACCATAGGAGATGAGCTACTTATCCCAACAAGAATCTACTTCGAGGTGCTCGAAATGGCGAAAAAACACGAGATACATGGAATGGCACACATAACAGGCGGAGGACTGCTGAACCTGAAGAGGCTGAAGAAGGTGAGATTCGTCATAGACAGCCCGTTGAAACCCCCAAAGATATTCACATTCCTTCAGGAGCTGGGAGACATAAGCATGGATGAGATGTACAGGACATTCAACATGGGGATGGGTTTCATGCTGATAGCAGATGAGAAAGCTGCAGAGGAGTTGAAGAGAGAGCTGGAGGGAGATGTGGTTGGATATGTGGAGGAAGGGGAGGGAGTGTACTTGGAGGAAGTGAGAATTGACGTCTAAGACCTATCTTGTATTCATTTCAGCATTGGCAGGCTATGTTCTTGGAAGAGCAGTTGAGCTGTCTCAGTATCAACAGATCTTTTCATACCTGATTTCGATTCTCGTTTTAACCACAATATTTCCCTCGATGCTTCTTTTCAGGTTCGAAAGGTTTAAAATTTCCAAAAAACCTCTCATCGCATCTCTTCTTATTAATTTTGTCTTTTCACCCCTGTACGCATTCCTCATGCTTAAAATTGTTCAGGATGAAACAATGTCCCTATCTCTGGCATCTCTCCTGCTAATGCCTGTTCCAAGCATGAACGCAATGTACGTTTTGATTTCTGGTGGGGCTCTTGAGGTTTCAGTTTCTCTTATGACTCTGAACTTTCTTATGGGGATTGCACTTTATCCGGTTCTTCTATCGCTTTTAACAGGCATTCACGGAATTGAGATAGACATCCTTCAGATTGTGAGGTCCCTTCTGGTGGTCATTGTCCTGCCAATAATCCTCGGACAGGTGATTGGAAAGTTTACCACACCAAGCAGAGAGAAGATATCAAAACTGACTGAGATCAGCCTCAACGCACTGGTCTTTACCATATTTTTCTCAAAAGCTGAATTTGTCCACCCCTCAAGTTTTATCGCTCAAATACCGTACTCAGCAGTATTTATTATCGGTGCAATCTTTCTGTCAGAAGTTATTTCAAAAACAATGAGAATACCAAAAGCTGAACATCTTTCCTACGTTTTTGTGAGCACCGGAAAAAACAATTCAACCGTTATTGCGATTCTCACCCTCTCACTCTCCCCAATTTATGCAGTTTATGTCATGTTCCATCAATTCATCCAGATATTTCTTCTGCTGATGTATGCAAGGATAAAAGCAGAAAAGATTATTTAATAATGGCACGCTATCAGCAAAACATGAAAAGACTTGCTGTCAACAGATACAGATGCGGATACTGCGGGGCTTGCATAGCTGTTTGCAAATTCAACGCCAACGAGCTTGTTGAAACCTATCTGGAAATTTATGAGGACAAATGCACACTCTGCATGGCATGCGTTAAAACCTGCCCCATGAATGCCTTAGAGGTGATTGAATGACAGATTATGACGTTATCGTTGTTGGTGCAGGTCCTGGTGGAAGTGTTGCAGCAAAAACATGCGCTGAAAATGGACTTGATGTTCTTCTTATCGAGAAAAGACAGGAAATTGGTGTTCCAGTAAGATGTGCTGAAGGTGTTGGAAGGGAAGAATTTGAGGAATTTGTAAACCCAGATGAAAAATGGATAGCAAGTGAAATTGAGAATGCTGAGCTTTATTCTCCTTCAGGGTATAGAGTGAAGCTATCAGCAGAACAGGCCGGAAATGAGGTTGGATATGTGCTTGAAAGGAAGATCTTTGACAGATACCTTGCAAAGCTTGCAAGCAGAGCTGGAGCTGATGTTCTCACAAAAACCTCGGCAGTTTCAATGAAAAGGGAAAATGGAACTGTCAAACTTGGGATTAGGAGCATGGGCGAGTTTCAGGAGATGACTGCTAAAATCATTGTAGGTGCAGATGGTGTTGAGAGCAGGGTTGCAAAATGGGCAGGGATAGACACAACTCTCAGACTCAACGAGATAGAAAGCTGCATCCAGTATCTGATCACAAACATAGATTTTGAGCCTGAGACAACCTACTTCTGGGTTGGGAGAAAGTACGCTCCAGGCGGATACATCTGGCTCTTTCCAAAAGGAGAGGATGCAGCGAATGTTGGCATAGGTGTAATGCCAAGCATGGCAGAGAAGCCGGCAAAATATTATCTTGACAGGTTTGTTAAGGAGAACTTCCCTAAAGGAGAGATAGTTGAGGTGGTTGTTGGTGGTGTGCCCGTGAAGGGAGCAATCGACACAGCAGTTGCAGATAATGTGATGCTTGTAGGAGACGCAGCAAGGCATACCGACCCAATAACAGGTGGAGGGATAATAAACGCAATGAAAGCAGGATATCATGCTGGAATGACCGCTTTCCAGGCTGTTGAATCCAATGATTTCTCTGAGAAATTTCTGAGAAAATATGATGAAAGATGGATGGATGACTTCGGAAAAACTTTAATCAGAAACAAAAAGCTGCAAGAGATGATGGTAAAGCTTGAAGACAGCACATTTGATAAACTGTTCAGGGGAATGGGTGATATGCCGATAGAAGATATGGGTGTGAAAAGACTTGCACTTGAGCTGTTGAAAAGAGAGCCAAAACTTTTATGGAGTCTCAAAGAGTTTCTTGTGTAAAATCACCCTGTGATTTTATTTCTTCTTCCTGAAAATTCTTTCTATCTCTAAATCCCAGCTTCTTCTTGCATATTCCTTTCCAAGGCTTTTTCGGTAATTGGCTTTCAGCTGCTTCTCAGCCATTTCCTCAAGAAGTTTATCCAGCTCTTCCGGTACTTTCTGGCCTTTGACCTTTCTTTTTTCTTCTATGCTCACAATTTTAGTTGGTGAGAAGGCAATAAGAATTTTTTTAGTAATGATGAAGTAAATCAGAACACTATTATTTGAACACCTTAAGCTTTTCGTATAATATTTTAGGCTTTAAGTTTCAATAATCCTCTTCTTGAACCCAATCAAAAAACAATTTAGATGAAATTATAAAAAAGCTTACATGCTTTTTCCAAATTTGGCCCGATCTTATTTTAGAATTTCACTAAGTTCAAGAACCTCAATACCTACACACTTGAAAATCTTTTTTATTACATCCTTATTGAGATTTTGCAATTCTAACTCCTCTAAACACTTTTTTGACTTTTCGTCCAGAGAATACTCCAAAACCCATATTTTTCTTGTTTTATGTCTGGATTTTTCAAAGATTTCGGGTGAAGCTTGTTTTGCTATAGTGCCACTGGGTGTGAGTTTCCAACAAATTAATAAATCGATCTTAGTTGGATCTTTATCAAAATCATTTCCATCCACTTTTATCTCAATTTTAACTTTTTTGCCTTTGTATGTCCCTTCAGCATCCCAATGTTTGTCTACAAAAACAATATCCTCAAGACCGGTTCTTTTACTTATGATATCCCAATACCTCCCGATCAGGAAATACAAATCGCTCTCACATTTAGGTTTTCTGATTTTTGGTAACCTGAACTCTTTTATTTTCACGCCATTCCCGATTTTTGCCAAGAAGAAATTATGGATTTCTTTTTCAGCGTCAACACTCTTTATTTTCTCCTGGATTTTGTCAAATCTCTCGTCAAAGTTATCTATTTTCTGTAGTAGGTGTTTGTTACGCTCCAACACATCAAAAAGAAAC
>JALURI010000122.1 GCA_027016965.1 Geoglobus sp. | reverse complement strand
GACAGCGTGCATTAACTATCCGCCCGACATATGGGATGAGGTTAAAATAAAGCTTGAAGAAAATGGAGTTCCGGTCTATGCAACTCCTGAAATTGCTGTGAAAAGTCTGAAGGCTCTCAGGGATTATGGAAAACTGCTCAGCCGAGAATGATCCTGGCATCCACAGCAACAATCTGATCTCTGCCTGCCATCAGCGGATTTATATCAGCTTCGGCAACATTTTCATTGATTGCAAGCTTTTCAAAATTTTTAAGGAGACTGAAAAGCTCCTCAGCATTAAATTCAAAACCTCTGAATCCTTCAGAAATTTTTGAGAGTTTTGTCTCTTTCATCATCTCAAAAAAATCAGCTCTGCTCACAGGCGAGATCCTGAACGACACATCCTGAAAGAGCTCCGAAAGAACTCCTCCACTTCCAAGTGCAATTACATGTCCAAATTGAGCATCTCTCTTTACACCAAGGAGAATTTCATATCCCCTGATCATCTTCTGAACTGCAACTTCGGAATTGATGAATTTAAAAGCATTCCTGAGCTCTTCATAACTTTTCAGATGTGTAAAAACCCCGATCTCAGTTTTGTGATCCGGGACATTGGGTTTAACCACCAAAGGATAGCTGAGCTTTTCTCCAATACTCTGAAGATCTTCTTCAGAATGGGCAAAATAGGTTTCAGCAACTGGTATGTCATAGGACTTGAGGAGTTCGAGAGATTCTTCAAGATTTAACGCCCTCATCATGCCTCCTTAATTTTCAAAATTTAAAACATTTTTCACAGGCATGGCAGAAATTTTAACTTCCAACAACATATTACTATGAAACTCCCCTGGAGAAAGGTGAGGATGTGGAAATGCTATGCATGCGGGAAATGCTGTATTGCATATACCCCAAAGCTCACGTACTACGAGTATCTCAAAATGCCAGAGCAGTTTGTGATGGAGAAAAGAGGGAGATACTACATCAGAAAATTCGGCAGGAGATGTCCATTCCAGAACAGAAATCTCTGCATGATCCAGTACTCCAAACCCCTTTCATGCAGGCTTTTTCCCTTTTCAGTTCACAGAAGAGGTGATGAGAGAGCTCTCATTGAATATGGAGGAGAAGAGTACTACGTTTACGTCGATCCATTCTGCCCCAACATAACCCTTGGCAATCCAACCAAGTCACTCATGGAAAAAGTAATTCAGGCTGTTAAATTGGTTTCAGGTAAGGAGGGGGATTTCAGCAGGCTTACATGCAACATTGATTTTAAAAATCAATTCAAACTTCAATTCTCCAATAATTATTTTTTAAAAGCCAAGCGATAAAATAGAAATGGATTTTTAGCTGTAACACCTTTTATCTCCTCTTGTCGTACATGAACTCAAGTGACCTGATTATGTTGGCAATAACCCTGTTTGCTGGTGTTTCAACTCCAAGCCTCTCCCCTTCTCTGACTATAGCCAGATTTAAGGTTTCAACTTCTGTTTTCCTTCCAGACTCAACATCCTGAAGCATTGAAACTTTGTTGTCCTTTGTTCCAGCAAAAGCCTGATAGACAAAATCAGCTATGTTTTCCATTTCCTCAAAGTAAATTCCCCTGGCCTTTGCAACCGCAACAACTTCCTCAGCAAGCATTTTAATCAGATCCCTTGTCTCATCACATGCCAGAGCCTCAACACTGGTCATTCCTGTTACTGCAGCAACTGGATTGCATGCCACATTTGCCACAAGCTTCTTCCAGATTATTGGCTCGATGTCATCAACAACCACAATATCCTCCCCAGTTTTCCTGAGCTCATCAACAATGTGATTGAACCTCTCATCTGGGTTCTTGTCATACTTTCCTATGGTGAGCAAGGGCCCAAATCCTCCAACATATCTTATCACATTAGGCGATACAGGCATTCCGCTGTGGGCTGTGATGCCAGCAATTACCTTCTCCTTTCCCACTATCTCAGCGATTGTGTCATGAACAAGTCCATTCTGGACTGAAAGAATCATCGTGTCTTTTCCGATCATTGGAATGGCATTTTTTGTTGCCGGAGCTGTTGCAAATCCCTTGACTGAAATCTGTACCAGATCAACCTTCCCCACTTCATCAGGATTTGAGGTTATTTCCACGTTATCAACATGTACCTCCTTTCCATCAGGCATTATTACCGTAAAACCCTCATTTCTGTAAAGCTCAACCTTTTCTTTTACAACCTCAATTAACGTGACCTCATGTTCCCTGCCAAATATATACGCAAAGATGCTTCCGATAACCCCTGCACCAACTATGGCGATCCTCATGTTTAATCCTTCTGTTTACGAATTTAAAATATTTTTGGTGAATAGTTGACACACACTGTCACAAACAGGAATATTGTTTTATTCTGGAAAACAAAAAACATTTTAAATTTTACAGATGTTGGACAATGGAGCAGGTATTTGAAATCGGAAACATGAAAGAGTATTTATACCCTAACACTGTGTGGCACACAGACAAGAGGTGGTTGAGTTGGCAGTGAGAGAGGCTGAAAGAATCTCAGGAATCTCAACAAGCACAATAAGAAAGATGTTTGAAATAGTTGAGATTGCCAGAAAGAGGGGACTTGATGTAATCAATCTTGCAATTGGGGAGCCGGATTTTGATACCCATCCATTAATTGTTGAAAAGGCTCACCAGGCAATGAGAGAAGGATTTACCCATTACACATCAAACTTTGGACTTGAAGAGCTGAGAGAAGAAATAGCAAAGAGATACAGGGGGAGAGGAGCAGACGTTGATGCAGGAAACATAATGATGACAACCGGTGCATGCGAAGCTCTGATTAACGCAAGTTTAGCCTTTATTGAGAGGGGGAGCAGGGTCATTATCCCAAGTCCATCCTTCCTTGGATACTTCACCTACGTTTCAATGTGTGAGGCGAAGGTCGAGATTCTGAAAACCCATGATAATGGATTTATTGTTAATCCTGATGATTTGAATGAGATTATGGGAAAAGATGTATCGGCATTATTCCTCAACTACCCCAACAACCCCACAGGAGCAGTTATGAGTCAAAAAGAGCTTGAGGCAGTTGCTGAAATCGCCCGGGACTATGATGCGGTTGTTGTAAGCGATGAGGTTTATGATGCAATCTATTACGACAAGGAGCCAGGAACATTAGCTGGTTTTGAGAATGTGGTCACAGTAAACGCTTTCTCGAAAAGCCTTGCAATGACAGGCTGGAGGATTGGATATGCAATAGCAGGAGAGGATCTGCTCGAAAGAATGCTCAGGATACACCAGCTCAACGGTGTCTGTGCTCCGGCTTTTGCCCAGAAGGCTGTTGCTGATGTTATGACAGATGGGAAGGACAGAGAGATAACCAAGGCAATGGTTGATGAATTCAGAGAGAGAAGAGATCTTGTTTACAGCAGGCTTGTGGATATGGGATTCAATGTCATCAAACCTGAGGGGGCATTCTACGTCTTTCCAAAATTTGATGGCGACTCATCAGAATTTGTTGAAAAGCTTGTCCTTGAAAAAGGGGTTTCAGTAACTCCAGGACCACCATTTGGTGACGGAAATCAGGGTTACTTCAGAATAAGCTATGCAACTTCAATGGACAGGCTGAAAGAAGCTATGGAAAGAATGGAGGAATTTTTACAGTGATTTCTTCTTTTTCAGTTTTTTGGAATCATGAATTATTGTCAGCCAGAGAGATCAGTCTGTCGAGATGGGGCAGATCTTCATCACACTGGAAACAGCTCTATTTCCCATCGATAAACAGTTCAGGGTTTCGATTTCAATTCTGTAGGTTATGCCATTTGGATTCAGTGTTATGTGTCCATTTTTCGGTTTGGGCAGGGGTCCAGAATTTACAAGCTCAATGAAAAGCATTCAGCTTTTCCTTCAGGTGAATTAAAATAGAGTGTTAGCATTTCCTCCCCTGGTTAGATGTTTTAGAATTTTCTCGACAGATGGATTGCGAGATCTCAATTTCTGCATGCCCCCCGCTACCCAGTTTTTTAGTGTGACCATAATGTAATCTGTACTCAAAAATAAATAATTAAAAATTTAACGGTTAATCGTTTACGTTAACTCACTGCTGGTGAAATGAAAATGAGTTTCAGTTTCGATTTGTATTAAATGCTGAAAGTGTCTTATTTTTAAGCAAGTTGGCAAGTTTTTTGATGTCTCTATTATCAACATGCGTATAGATCTGGATTGTTCTCAGGCTTTTGTGGCCGAGTAGTTGCTGAATATACCTTATATCTGCTCCTGCTTCAAGCAAATGCGTTGCAAAGCTATGCCTTAAGGTGTGTGGTGTGACCTTCTTTTTTAGCTGCATTTTTTGCTATTTGCTGAATCGTTCTTTCGTTGTATTTTCCACCTAAACGCTTCCCATTGTTGATCTGCTTTTGTTTGAGTAAGAAAACAAAAACTCTCTCGGGGTTTTATCAGAGTTGAGGAATATTTTCACCATTAATAAATAAGACCTTCCAGTCTTGTAGGAGTATTTCCTTCGCTTTAATTCCTCAATAAGTTTACCAATGAGTTCATAGTTGCTAAGGGTTTTTATCTTTCTCCTGCATTGATCCTTGGTGTGAACAAGAAAAATCTAAATATTTCGGATTGTGTATTCAATCTGAAAGTTTCACGAAAAGATTGCGGGGAATTGGAGTTAGGCGACATTTCACTTGGCGGGCTATGATAAGAAGGG
>JALURI010000121.1:7535-13493 GCA_027016965.1 Geoglobus sp. | reverse complement strand
AATACTTTGCCATGGGAAGCGGTCCCGCAAGAGCTCTTGCGTTAAAGCCCAAAAAGACATACCAGCAGATAGAGTATGAGGATGATGCTGAATATGCTGTAATCGCACTTGAGGCGAGCAAGCTACCCGATGAGAATGTCATAGATTTCATCGCCAGCGAGTGTGATGTCGATTCTTCAGATGTTTACACGGTTGTTGCACCAACAGCAAGTGTTGTTGGAAGTGTTCAGATATCTGGCAGAATTGTTGAGACCGCAATATACAAAATGGCTGAAATAGGCTACGATCCAAAAAAGATTCTGTATGGCACAGGAAAATGCCCAATAGCTCCGATACTTGAGGATGATCTCAAGGCAATGGGTGCAACAAATGACAGCATGATGTACTATGGCAGTGTTTTTCTGACAGTAACAGAGTATGACGAGATTCTGAAGAATGTTCCAAGCAACACGAGCAGAGACTATGGCAAGCCATTTTACGAGATATTCAAGGCTGCAAACTACGACTTCTACAAGATAGATCCCCACCTTTTTGCCCCGGCCCAGATCGCAATTAACGATAAAAGCTCAGGAAAAACTTATGTCCATGGAAAGCTGAACGCTGAAGTGCTTTTGAAGAGCTATCAGGTTTTAACAGAGTGAAACACAAGATTTATTTATTATTTTCCCTTCTTTTCTTCTATGGAAGTTAGGAAGATATTTTTTGAAGGAGACAATGGGTACAGGATTCCCGCATTCCACATAAATTCAGATGCAAAGAGAGCATTTCTTATCCTCCATGGCTACTCATCATCCAAGAAGGCATGGCTTGGCTTTGGTTATGATGTAGCAGAGAAGGGCGCTAATGTTTTTGTGATGGATCTCAGGGGTCACGGGGAGAATGAAAGGACACTGGATGAAAATGTAATAGAGGATGTTGAGCTGGCAATCAGCCAATTGGGGGAAAACTATTCGGAAATTTTTGCCATCGGACATTCTCTTGGAGGATTGCTTGCCCTTAAAAGCGATGCTGATTTTGTGTATGCGATCTCACCACCACTCTCATCAAAAATACTTCCGGAGCCAAAATTCATACTCAGGCTCAAGTCATGCACTGTGAGAGAGAAAGACCCTGAGGTTCTGTTCAGAATTCTTGAAAAATATAACCCGCCTGAAAGAATGTCCAATGCGATTGTTTTTTACGGAAAAAATGAGTCAGAGGGCTTTAAGATGGCAATTGCAAGGTGGGCTGAGGGTAGAGATGTGGATATAATTGAAATAGATGAGATGCAGGCCTGGAAACCTGAAATAGATGTTAATGGCGAAAAGCTCAAGAGCTACCTTCCAAACTTCATAAGTCACCTTTCTGTTGTAGCAGCATCAAAAATAGTGGATAAAATAAGATAAAAATTCAGATCTTCACTATTTTTCCTTCTCCTCCTACAAGCACATCTCCTGTCCATTCATCCTCAGCCTTTCTGAATGTTGGGAGCAAATCAAATCTCCCGCCTATTTTTATAACTCCTGATTTCATGTCTCCTCCAACGAAACCACAGTTTCCATGGATTATTATCTCCCCTCCTTTCATCTCGGTTCCAATGAAATCACCAGCAGATCCCTTTATTTCAATAATCCCTCCAGCCATTTTTTCTCCAATGTAGTTTCCTGCATTTCCTTCTATGGTAATTTTTCCATCCTGCATTCCTGTGGTGTTTCCGTAGTATGCACAGCCAATCAGGTTTCTTGCATTTCCCCTGACAGCTATCTCTCCACCCTTCATCTCCGCTCCAAGCCAGTCATCTGCGTTTCCTTCAATAACGATCTTGCCACCCCTCATGAAGGCTCCGCAGTTAGCGCCGATGTCTCCATTTACAATGATCTCCCCATCATCCATTCCCATTCCAACCCATTTAACCTTTGAGAGGTTACCATCAAGAATCAGCTTCTTCTCGTCTCCCTTTTTGCTTATTTCAAATAGCTCATCAAGGTTTTTCTCAAACTTTCCGTACCACACTTTAAAGCTCTTTATCTCCTCTAAACTCTTTGTGGCAAGCTCAGGAGTTATCTCTGCCTCAACGCTAACATCAAAACTGAATCTTGGCTTTAAAATAAGCATTCACTTCACCTCCAGCCTTTCAGGTTTTCTCATCCAGTATTCCGCAACTCCGTAATTCTTTCTCTCGACAGTATAGTAGTTTGTGAAGAAATCATCGAGGTCTGAGTCTATTGATTCAGGATTCACCTTCTTTCTTGCATCAGCCCAGTACGTTTTACCCCACGTTTCTTTCAGCAGGGTTCCATCTCTGACGATTATGTCTCCATCCTTTATTGTGTATGCTGGAACTCTGAACTCTCTGTTGACAGCATCATACTGAGATGAGGGGTCGAGATCATCTGGATTGAGGTTATATATTGCTATGTCGGCATCAGCTCCAATGCCAAGATGGCCCTTGCTGTCTAAGCCCATCACCCTTGCAGGCAAGCTTCTGGTCATCTCAATAACTTCGTAAAGTGTTCTCTCAACATCAATGGCAGGCAGGGATGTTGCTTTCTGCACGTAAGGACTTACTCTTTCAAGCTCCTTCTCTCTCATCTTTTTGCTCATTAGTATCGCCATAACGTAGGGATATTCTGTGTAGGGTCCTCCATTTGGATAATCTGTAGAGAGAACCACCTTATCACTGTCAACAAGCAGTCCAAGCTCAAGACCAATTGCCCATTGCAATGCATGCACAGGATTCCTGGGCATGTATGTTATCGGCACTATTCCTGCACCGCCTTCAATCTCGGTATCCTTGTTTACCCATCTCGAGCCTGTGAGCTTATGCAGTGTGAACTGGAACGGGGCATCGCTTGTCATTGCAGTTGCATGGCCAAAAATGGCCTGACCCATGTCTATGGTAACATTGTCCATAGAATTGACAACCTTTGCAATCTCTGCTGCCCCACTTGCCACATCCCTCCAGGAACTTCCAGCATAAGCGTTGAACTGAACATGAGTGATGTGAAGAACCTGTCTCGACTTATTTTTGATGCCGGAAACAAGCTTTATTGTCTCCACTGTTGTCTGGTAGTTCCCTGGAACTCCAAGATTGTTGCAATGAAGATGGACAGAATGAGGCAAGTTAAGTTCTTCATTTGCATTTACAAGCTCTGTGATTATTTCCTTAGGTGTAACTCCCCATTTCGGAACCTCATCCTCAAGATTTCTCACATTTCCGCCATACATCCAGGCCTCAACACCACCCGGGTTAACAACCTTAACACCAAAACCCTTCGTTCTTTCAAGAGCCCATGCAATGAATGCTCTCATCTTTTCTCCATCCTTCTCAGCTGCATACTTGAAAACAGGATGCCAGTTTCCGAAGACAGTAAGGGAAGCTTTGTCAACAACTGGAATGGAATCAAGCTCCTCATGGGTGTGGGGTGCACCTATTGGTGGTGTGGCTGCCTCAACAGCTGTTGTGTAGCCCATTCTTGCATACTCATATCCAATGGCTGGAGATGTTAGCAAAACCCTTCCCATCGAAGCTCTCAGCTTCCCTGCAGTCTGCCTCACAACTCTCATCTCTTCAGGTCTCATTGTTCTGCCAACGTTTATCTTACTTCCAGCAATATGAGCGTGCATGTCAACTCCACCAGCAACAACAAGCCTGTTGCTTGCATCAATCACCCTGCAATCCTCTTTCCTGACCTCATTCTCGCTCACGATTCTTCCGTCTTTAACAAATATGTCCATCCTTTCAGCGTCAATTCCGTTTTTTGGATCAACAACAATTCCATTTTTAATCCAGAGCATTTCAATCACCTTCAGAGCCTCCTCTCCACAGCTTTCAGGATTTCATGGATGATCTTCTCATCGCTCCAGTATTCTGTGTCAATGAGCTTCTTCACTCTAAGAACAATTCCATCCATTCTGTAAACATTGCCTTCAGCCTCAATTCCTGCAACGGCAGAGGGGATAACAACATTTGAAAGCAGGGTTGTCATGTTTGGGAAGGGATCAATCTGAATTACAGGAATGTTTTTCATGTGTTCAACAGCCTTCCAGGGGAAGTGTGCGGCAGGATCACTTGACATGACAAGCATCGCATCACAGTCTCTTCTCAAAAGCATCTCAACAGCTGCAAACTCGGCAGGAGAAAATCTTGGATATCCTCTGCTGAAATCTATTGCATACTGAAACCCAACCTCCCAGGCGGGGATCTCACCTGCTCCAACAACATTATAATGTCCTCTCATAGGCCATATTATCCATCTTGTGTATCTGTTGAGGAGCTGGATTAGCTTTACCGCATTCTCAATATTTCTGTCTCTACCTCTCGACTGGGTTATTCCAAGTCCGTAAAAGATAACTCCGTACTTTGCACTCTTCATCATGTCTGCAAGCTCTGCAAGCTCCTCCTTTGGAACACCTCCAACCTCTCTTGCCTCAATGTCCTCTCCCTTAACAAGTGCTCTTAAAGCTGAGATAATGGCATAGTCATAGCCCGGTGCTATCTGAATGAATTTGTCTGCCATGTTGGCTGATTTTGTTTTTCTGACATCAACAACAACCACCTTTCTGTCCTTTCTGCTTTTGATCAGAAATCCCTTTGCCATTGCGCTGTATCTTGCAGGATGTCTTGGATGAGCTTCAAGGGGATTGCATCCCCAGAAAATAATCACATCAGCCCTGTTCTTCGCTGTACCAAGGGATCCTCCCGGGATTCCCTCTTCAATTATTGCAAGAGTGCCGGGAGCATGACACACACTCGAACACTGATCGTAAACTCCCCCAACCTTTTCAGTCAGAATGATACCGTATCTTATCGCTTCATTCACAGTTGATGACCATCCGTAGAGCAGAGGTTTTTTGGCACTGACAAGTATTTCCGCTGCCTTTTCAATTGCTTCCTCATAGCTCACCTCTTTCCCATCAATCATAGGGTTCTGTATTCTCTCCTTCTCCCTGAACTTCCCAAGACCAAGGGCACACAGTCTTTTTCCCTTCTGTGTGTTTACATCAAATTCCACATCATCACAAACATTTCCACAAAAAGTGCACACAGCATCAGCCATTTACTCCACCCCTAAGAGCTCCTTTATTGATTTTACCTTTTCCTCTGTCTTTTCAATAACTCCTGTAACCCCCTTGAATCTTGGCATCCCTGTGCCATCTGTGTCATCTGAAATAACTCTATTTGCATAGGGTCCCATTGGGATAAAAATCACTCCTTCTGGCACATCCCCGATTTTTGCGAAAACAACAACCTCTCCAAAATCGGTTTTTACCTTTACTCTGTTACCTTCCTTCAGACCGAGTTTTTTGAAGTCCTGTTCATTAATCTCACAGTAATTTACGGCGTTGAAATATTCTTCAGAAAGCTTTTCCTCAACCGTTTTTCCCTGATCAATTGTTCTGCCAGTAATAACCTCAACCTCAATCATCTTTTTCACCGTTATTTTTATGGAAAACTCTCTTTTGAGGATATTTAATGGTTGCCATTTTTATCAATCAGCGTAGTTAAATATTTACTCCGAGCCCTAACATGTTTAAAACATGAAGGCAGTCCTGCTATGCTCAGGACTTGCCAGAAGAATGAACGGTCAGGTTAAACCCCTCATAAAGGTCGGAGGAAGGGAAATACTTTACAGATCAATGAAGCTTCTTGAGAAGCATGGAATTCATGAGTTCACTGTTGTTGTAAATGAGAAGAACAGGGCAGAAATTGAACAATTTTTGAGAGAAAATGATTTCAGATTTGATATTGTGGTGAATGATGCGCCTGAAAGGGGCAACGGGTACTCACTGTATCTGGCTAAGGAGAAAGTTTCAGGCAGATTTGTTATAGCACTGGGTGATAATGTTTTTGGAGAAAAGTTTGGATCAAAAACAAACTTATAGTAGTTTATAAGGTCTGGATCAACAGCACCTTCTGCAACTTTCTCAAGAAACTCATCAACCGTTTTCTGTTCGGGAATATCCACCTTCTCAGCC
>JALURI010000121.1:0-7525 GCA_027016965.1 Geoglobus sp. | reverse complement strand
AGGCAACAAAGGTAAAGGTTGAAGAAGGGAAGGTTGCTGAAATAGGGAAAAAACTTGATGACTTTGACGGCTTTGACACAGGATTTTTTGTACTCAATGAGTCCATATTTGAAGTTGCACAGAGGCTTGTGGGGGAGAGGAAGGTTGTTGAACTCTCAGATGTAATCAGAGAGGCAAAGGTTAGGGTGACCTTTGTAGATGGAGAACTCTGGATGGATGTTGACACTCCAGAAGATGTCAGAAGAGCTGAAGATGCACTTTTTAGAGAGGCAGGAAAGGGGAGGGGAGATGGAGTTGTTTCAAGATATCTCAATAGAAAAATCTCCACAAGGATTTCAAGGGCTCTTGCAGATAAAATCGAGCCAAATCATGCAACTTTTCTCTCATTTATCGCTGGAATTCTCTCTTCGGCATTTCTTTTCTTCAGCATTCCCCTTGCCGGAATTATCTACCAGATAAGTTCCATTCTTGATGGAGTTGATGGAGAAATTGCAAGAGTTACACTGAAAACCTCGAGAATTGGAGGTGTTGTTGACTCAGTTCTCGACAGGATAGTGGATTTTCTCTTTCTATCTGTTCTTGCAGTCCTGACCCTTTCAACAAAAATTGAGTTTTTTGTTGCATTTCTGGCAGTTTTCGGCTCTTTCATGGTGAGCTATGTATCAGAGAGGTACAGGGGTGAATTTTCTGAGGGATTCTACAGGAGGTTTTCAGTTGCCATTCCAGGAAAGAGGGATGAGAGGATTTTCATGATTATGATGTTCTGCCTTCTTTACCCTGTACTGGGAGCGTTTTACCTGTTTCTCTTTCTGGCTGTGTTCACAAATCTAAGAATTCTTGAAATGATTTTCAGATTGATAAAATCAGAGATGTATGTCACCGATACTAACATATCCTGAATTTGCTCTGACGATTTCATCAGGTGAAATCTCAATGAGGTGGTACTCGTCTCCTCCTCCGCCGTAGACAGTGCTGTTTTTGAACACTCTCAAATCAATCAGCGTCAGACATCCGTGACCTATAGGCGGAACACCTCCCGCTGGAAATCCTGTGAGCTTCTCAACCTCATTTCGTTCCGCAATTCTCACCTTCTCTCTGAGAGTTTTTTCGACCTTTGCAGTATCCACCCTTGACACTCCGTCAACTATCGCCACAACAGCATTTCCTTTTTTGGAGATGAAAACTATCGACTTTATGATCTGATCTTTTTTGCACCCTATTTCTTCTGCAGCCTCCTTTACAGTTGAGACTTTCCCGGTTTTTATCAGCCTTGCATTTATTCCATTAGCATGAATGAATCTCACAAGCCACTCTGAACCTTTCATCACACAGACATCTGCCATAGGGGTTAAAACATTTCTTTTTTGTCTGCATTCTTCTTTTCAAACGATTGTACCCGCCGGTATTAAATAGTTCCTGTGTCACATACCCACAGTCCATGCATGAATATCAATATTTGAGGGAATACAGGATGTTTTTGAGGAGTATAGGAAAATATATGTGCTCTCTGAAGATATAAACTGCCCTGCAAGCACCATTGCAGCAAGAAAGATTGTTGAACTGGGTTACTGCAATGTTTATAATTTCAAAGGATTATTCAGAGAGTGGATTGAGAAAGGTACAGGATTGAATGTGACAGGGTGTTTTAATTGAGATGGTTCAAACATCACCGGGTAAAATTATTTTAACAGTCGTCAGTCATTGTGGATGAATGGTCAGAAGTCTTTCAGAGCTTAAAGGATATCAGATAGTCGGAAAACACTCTGCTGTTAAGACATGCTTGTGGCTGAAGAAATCGCTGAAGGATGAGGGTTACTGTTACAAGCAGAAGTTTTACGGCATAGAAAGTCATCGCTGCCTTCAGATGTCTCCTGCATTGATATGTAACCTTTCCTGCATTCACTGCTGGAGACCCCTTGATCTTATGCCACCGTTCATGGAATGGGACGAACCCGAGTTCATTCTTGAAGCGACAGTGAAAGCCCAGCATCGCCTGTTGAGCGGGTTTCATGGCACGGAGGGAGTGAACAGGAGAAAGCTTGAAGAGGCTTACAGACCAAATCAGGTTGCAATAAGTCTCATAGGGGAACCAACACTCTATCCAGAAATTGATGAGCTTGTGGATGTTTACAGGAAAAATGGTTTCACGACCTTTCTGGTTACAAATGGAACCAATCCAAAGGCTGTGGAGAAGGTTGAACCATATCAGCTTTATCTCAGCATAACAGCGTGGAATGCTGAATCCCACAGAAAACTTCAGAACAGAAATCAATGGGAAAGAATAGAGAGAACTATGGATATCATGGCAGAAAAGGATTCCAGAACTGTGATAAGGCTGACCCTGATGAAAGGCATAAATATGGAACCTGAAAGGTTTGTCAGAATTGTTGACAGGGTCCAGCCCGATTTTATCGAATCGAAGGCATACATGCACCTCGGCCATTCAAGACTGAGGCTTGAAAGGAATACCATGCCATCTCACAACCAGGTGAGAGCGTTTTCTGAAAGGCTTGGAAACCTCACAGGATATGAAGTCAGAGATGAAAGTGAAGTGAGCAGGGTGGTTTTGCTTGAGAGGTGAATTTCTGGAGAAAATCAGAAAAGAGCTGGAAAAAAAGGAAAAGGCAAGGGAAGAGCTGATAGTCAGATCGAGGGAGCTCAGGCTCAACAGCTCAAAGGCAATAGCAAACATTCATGCAGGAAAAGCTGAAAAATCATCAGAACATCTTGGTAAAGCCGAGAAAATTCTGGGAGAAGTTTTGAAGTTCCAGAATCATTATCCTGAACTTTTCTATCTTGCTCACGACTCAATTCAGGAGTATGTTGAAGCCTACGTTTTTACCCATGCAGTTGACAAACTGAAACTTCCTGATATTCTGCCTCTCAACATTCCCCAGTGTGTTCTTCCGGGACTTGCTGACTGTGTTGGAGAGCTGAGAAGGTATGCACTGACTCTCATGGTTAGAGGTGAAAGCCTGGAAAAGGTGGAAAGGGTAATAGAGCTCATGGAGGAAATTTACTTCATACTGATTGAATTTGATTTCCATGACAGGCTGACAGGCAATCTTAAACCAAAACTGGATACAGCCAGAAATCTCATTGAAAGAACAAAGTCCGATCTGATATCTGCGAAGGTTATGCAGGGAATTAAAAACAGCACTTAGTCACCTGGACAAACTGATCTCATTCTTCATCCTGACTGACCAGTTCATGGGGGAACGAGAACTTATGAATTCTGTAAACGATTGACAAGTCAAGGGTGTCGAGCTCTTTCCCGTTTTTTTCTGCAAACTCATGAAGCCATCTGGTAACCTCTCTGAAACTTCTGAATGCACCAAGAACCTTCCATCTTCTGTTTCCATCAACAAGAAGTATCATTATTACATTTGGCGAGTTTTTAAGGAAATCGTAGGTCTTTCTCCAGTCTTTGAAATTATCATTCTTGCTGCTGAACTCTACAAAAGCAAAGATGAAATAATTCTCATTAGGAATCACAACCTCTCTTATCACCCCGCTTGATTTCATATCCCTCAGAATGTCTGCTATTCTTGAATGACTGATTTTTACGCCATATTCAGATAGCATCCTTCTGCTAAGCTCCTTGAGAGTTATAGATGGATTTTTGATTTTTTCTTTAATTAACAGGGTTCTTGTTCTGTCCAGTCTGAGTATGGGACTCCTCAGATCGCTTTCATCCAAGCTATCACCAGCTTGCATTTGTAACTCAGGTATTGTGAATACTATTTCCGGACTCAAATATATATGTTATTCAATGGTGAAAGTTAAAAGTATGGTTTTCAGAAGAATGGCTATGAAGCCTTAGATATTCTGGCTGGAACTGATTTGAGAAGTGGACATCCAGAAATCGGGTCTGCTGGTCTGCTTGGTGTTAGAGCATTAACATTTGCCTCTCTCCATCCGTGGGGAATGTTTATTACGTCAGGGACAATTTCGTCGGTGACCTTTGCCTTTATCCTTATGCTGCCGTATTCCGTTGAAACGATAATGAGCTCTTCATTTCTTACTCCGTATTTCTTAGCGGTTTCCGGATTTATCTCTGCGTATGGTTCAGGCAACAACTTTCTCATCCTTTCGACGTTTCTCAGCTGTGAATGGGTAAAATAAACATTCCTTGAGCCGGTGGTCAGTATAAGCGGAAAGTCTTTTGAGATCTCATTGCCGTAAAGTTCAAGAACAGGATCCTTTGGTGCAGGGAGGGGATCGTATCCCATTCCAGCCAGGGTATCTGAGTAAAGCTCAACCTTGCCGCTTGGGGTTCTGAAACCTCTTCTAATATACTCTCCGTACCTTACCTCTCCTGTCCACACGCCTGATGGATATTTTCCGGTCAGATCTTCAACGCTGTAGCCTGTTGGTTCGAGAACCCAGTCTACCACCTCCTCGACACTTTTCCATGGAAAATGCCCGTCATACCCCATCCTTCTCGCAATCTCAAGCCAGAACTCGACATCGCTTTTCGCATCACCAATCGGCTCTACTGTTTTCTTTCTTAGCATCATGTACGGAATTCCAAAGATCACGCTGTAATAGTCAACAAGTTCAAGTCTCTCAAGGAATGTTGTTGCCGGAAGAAAGAGATCGGCATGCTTTGCAGTTTCTGTCATGAATATGTCCATCACCGCCAGAAAATCAACCTTCTGCAGCATTTCAACTGTCCTGACTGACTCAGGCCATGTCAGGACGGGATTGGAGCCTGCAATGAACAGAGTTTTTACCTGATACGGTTCTCCTTTCAGAATCGCATCGTAGAGATACATTCCCTGTCCTTCGCCAAGATGAGTCTGCCATATCTGGTAGAAGAAAGGATGCTTTTCTATTCCAAGGGGAGTGTCAGGAAGGAGATCATGCAATCTGAGATTTCTTGTATGGACTCTTGATGCTCTCACAAACCCGCCCTTCACATCCACATTGCCTGTGATGGCATGGAGAATTGCAATACTTCTCGCATTCTGTATGCCAGTTGGGACCTGATCAAGAGCATTGACACCCTGAACTATGCATGCAGGTTTTGTTTTTGCAAATTTCCTTGCAATCTCTGCTATTGTATTTTCATCAACCCATGTTTTTTCCGCTATTTCTTCAATAGAGTAGCGGGACACAAACTCTTTAAGTCTGTTAAATCCATGGCAGAATTTGGTTACAAAATCTCTATCGTAAAGTTCCTCTTGGACAATGACCTTCATCATGCCCACAGCAAGATATGTGTCGCTTCCGGGCTTTATTGCTGCATGAATGTCTGCCATCTCGGCAACCTTTGTTTTTCTCGGATCAATTACAATGAGCGTCGCTCCTCTTTTTCTTGCCTTTTCAATCATCCATGCAAGGGGAGGTTTTGAAGCATGAGGATTGTGAGCCCAGACAACTATGCAGTTTGAATTCTCAGGATCTGCAACCGGAAATTTTCCCAGTGTGAGGATGTAGCCAATTATCTCATGCCTGTAACACATGCTCTCTGGGGAGAAGCAGTTCGGACTTCCAAAAACATCCATGAATCTTCTGATGAACCCAACAGTTGATGATCCGCCAAGTAGAATGGGCATTCCGATGATCGTTGCAAATGACCTTGGGTCAGTTTCTCTTATCTCCTTCAAGTTCTCAACAAAAAGATCAATGGCATAATCCCATTCAATTTTCTTCCATTTTGTTCCTTCTTTTATCATGGGATGCGTTACTCTATCATTTGAATAAACGTAGTCCGGAGAGATGCTCCCCTTCGGGCAAAGCCTGCCACTGTTGAGGGGATGCTCTTTCATTCCACTAACCCTTGTAATCTTCCCATTTTCAACATGAACATCCATCCCACAGCTCCATGCACACAGCTCGCATGCTGTTTTGACAACTTCCATGACCACTCTAAACTCAGAAAAGATATAACATTTTTTGAGAAAAAAGAGTTAAAAGTCAGAAATTACAGGATGAAGGCCACTCCTGCATATCCAACAACAAAGCTCTTGTCAGCCACATCACCGCTTGTGGAGTAATGAATGAGTTCAGCTCTTGCATCAAAGTGATTTGCAATGCGCATTGCAACAGCTATTGGTCCATACCCGCAAACACTTGCCTGCATTTCGTAAATTGTTCTGTAAAATTTCCTGACATCCATGCTCTCTATGGCTTCAATAATAACCTCATCTCTCTTTCTGCACTCCTCGTCAGGCAGGTAATGATGCATGTCGCTTGATGCAACAACTGCAAAGCTTTTTCCTGTTTCTTCATGAGCTTTTATTATCTCATCAGCCACATCTTTTGCACTTTCCTCATCCTGCATTCCCATGCATATTGCCACAATTCTGAAATCATCATGCAGATACTGGAGAAAGGGAAGCTGAACCTCAAGGCTGTGCTCCTCTGCAAAAGCCATTTCATCAGGAGTAACCGCAATCTTCGGCATGGCATCAACGAACTCACCATCAGATTTTACCGATCCTATGGGGGTGAGCCACTCTTCTCTTGAAACAGCCAATGGCATGCCGTAACCTGTGTGATTCGGACCCAGCACTATGTAGGTTTCAGTATCCTTTAATACGGAATGAACCCTTCCGGCAGTCCTTCCTGAGTATATGTAGCCTGCATGGGGTGAGACTACGGCAATTACATCCTCACTCTCTATCCCTTTTTCTGTAAATTCAGAGAGCATTGCAAGCAGTGATTCCGGATTTGATGGATAAAATGAGCCGGCATACTTCGGGTATCTCATAATCTTAAATACCTCTTTTTCTAAATAAACATTTGCCATGAGACTCGGTGTTATCGTCAATCCAAAAGCAGGAAAAGGTCCGAATGTGGAACTGATACGCTCAGCTGTTGAAAAGCTCAAACCTGATGAAATAATCACAGGACAGGATAATCTTGGTGAGAATTATTTCAAAAAGGCTGAGGTGGTTGAGATAGAGAGAACCTACGACAGAAATGATACTGTGAGGCTTGTGAAAGTTCTTGATAAAAAAGCAGACATAATATCTATTTTTGGTGGAGATGGAACTGCAAGTGATGCGGCATCAGCACTTCCAGAAAAACCCCTGCTCTGCATTCCGATGGGAACAACAAATGCCAGTCCAATAATGTGCAGAGGTGATTTCGGCAGTTTGAGGATAGTTGAGGTTGATGCCCTTTTTCTGAAAGATTATGAAAGAGTTGCATTCAACGATGTTGTTGCGGGACCAACAATCCTCGGAACTGTAGATGGAAAAGTTGTCGAACTTGATGCACTCGCCTTCATGGAAGGTGAGATGAAAAAGGGAAATCCGGGCAAATTCTACGGAAAGATTGTTGAAGGGAAAAGAGTTCTTGAGGGAATTTACGGAAACATTTTTGTTTCAATGCTTGACAGCAGATACCTGGGGAAAGGAGTTTCTGGGGGGGCTTCAATTTCAGCATTTACAGGATTTAACTGTCTTGTCGCATGTCTCAGTCACACAGTGGTGCTTGGAAGCATGACCAAGGACTCATTACGAAATCTTGAACCTATCAGAACCGAAACTCTGAGCTTTGATGACCATGTAAC
>JALURI010000120.1 GCA_027016965.1 Geoglobus sp. | reverse complement strand
CTCCGGGAGAGATACATTTGAGATGGATGCAGTTATCCATATCGGTAGGAAAAAGATGGAGATCAGTCTTTCCACAGCAGTTCTGGAGTATGAAGGAGGGTGGATCCATGTATCGGTTTTCAAAGATGTCACTGAAAAGAGGAAAATCATGCGACTGCTGAAGATCCTTTTCAGAATATACGAGCATATTTCCACATTCAGGAACAGGAAGTTTATCCTCCAGACATCTGTCAGTGAGCTTGAAAAACAGTATGAAGAGGTTTTTGCTGTAATAAAGAGTGATGGTGATTTTGAAATTATCACAGGAAGAGAAATTACTGTTGTGGAGGATGCTGAATACGGCTGTCTGAATGAACTATTCAGCAAACAAACTGAAATCAGAGTTGAGAAGCAAAAAGAATTTGTGAGATGTTTGAAGAAAAATGATGGAATTGAGTATGAGACACTAATCTGTCCTATGAAAACAGGAAGAAGAGTCATCGGATATATTGTGATACTTTCACGGGAAAAGTTTATGGAAGGGGAAATCAGAATACTCGAAGCAATATCACTTATGATTTCACACATATATTACAAGCACGAGCTTGAAGAAATAGAACATATGGCATTAAAACAGCTTGAAAATAATATAAAGGAGTTCTCCAAGATAATTGACAGAATAAAAAACCCACTTGCAGTCATAAGTGGATACTGTGAGATACACGAGGACGTGGAGTCTCCTGAAGTTATTTTTTCCAGAATAAGGGAGGAAACCAAAAGAATGACTCACCTGCTGGAAAATGTAGAAAAGAACTGGGAGATAAGTGAGGAAATCCTGAAAAGAATAGAGAAAATATTGGAGAATAGATCTGAAGACCGAAATTAATATAAAGCATCTGAAATATTATTATATCCGGTGAAAAAATGAGAATACTTGTTGTTGATGATGATATAACCATGAGGGAACTCCTCAAATTGATGCTCAAACATCATGAGGTTTACGAGGCAGATAACGGTGAGAAGGCAATATCCATGTATGAGAGATTCAGACCAGACGTTGTGCTCATGGATATTCTTATGCCAAAACTCAATGGAATTGAAACAACTAAAAAAATCCTGGAAAAACATCCTGATGCAATCATAATCGGTGTTTCTGCATTTGCATCCAATAAAGGAGATGAGATTCTGGAGGCAGGTGCAAAGGACATTCTTGAAAAACCATTTACCAGAAAGAAGTTAAGGGAGCTTCTGCAAAAACATACAAGTAAATATTGAGACATCATGAAATCTCAATTTTATGCTTTGTAATATGAAGATAGGTCATAATTGGTGGAACCTGTCTGTAGTAAAGTCTGTAAGCTGTCAGGGCATCGTTGAATCCTTTTATGTTGCTGTCTTTTCATCCTCATAGATTTCTATCTCAGGAGATGTCTGGATTGCCATGACTCTAAAGTAATGCTGAATTACATCGTTGAATGATTTTACGTTTCCAGATGTTACATCTCCCATGTCTGTGGTGTTGGTATCGTTCCCTCATGTTATAGTCAACTGATCGGGATTGATGTAAAGCTGAAACCTTTTGAAGTCGTGAATCCATGGGGTTTCTGCTTGAATTTCCGTAAAGAACCACAACTTCTATGTGGTTGTATCATCCACCCTGAGTCTTTTTGAACAGTATAACTGACTCCGAATCGGTGTAAGTTCTCCAGATCAGGTTAAAAAATGGGATGTATTTCAGCAAAATTAATCTCAAAAATTTCAAATGTACATTGTTTCACCACCCCAATACAAAAGAGCTTGTTTCATTGGTGAGAATGGCTCATCAGTTGTTTTGTAACATGCAACATTCAAAATATCACTGACAGGAAACTCAAGCGTGAAAGTTTGAGCTCTTGAATTTACTTCCATACAACCACCTCAGGAAACAGTCTCTGAAGGTGTCTGCATCAACAATCATTCTTTCAATGTATCCTGTATCTGTTCGTAGGATTTTAGGACCGTAACTTCCATAAATGTTTCCGCTTAGATCTTTCATCGTTACATTGATATTCTGAAATTGATATTGCCGTATGCCTGACCTTTGTTAGATAATCCTGAGCCTTCCATGATATTTTCTTTACAGCTGATTCTAATCACAACTATAGTGCTAATAATTAATTGGTTATTAACTTCCCCATAACTCCATTCCGAGTAGACAGTTAACCGCAACCATAATAAATCCGTCATCTGTGAGACTGAATCGAGACTTGTTGATGCGGGGGTTGCCGAGTCAGGAAAAGGCGCGGGATTCAGGGTCCCGTCCCGCAGGGGTCCGAGGGTTCAAATCCCTCCCCCCGCATGGTTTTATTTTGAAAATTTCGATGTTTATGGCATGCTTCTCCACCATGTATTCCTCGTTCAGCTCAGCCTGAACCTGCATGCGTTTACAATTTTGTTCAGTACTATAAAAACTCTTTTTCTTTCAAACATAGGATGGTTAAATTGGAGAGCATAACATGATAGTTGCGTCAGAACTCTAAATTTTACCAGAAACTCAAATTCTGTCGTAAACTCTACCTCTTAAATCAATTTTCAAAACCCAGATTTCATCTAAATCTGCGTGTATTTCGTATATAACTCTGAATTTGCCAACTCTAAGGGAGTATGTGTTTTCCCTTCCTTTAAGCTTCTTTCCGAGAACTGGATCAACTTCAAGGGCTTTGATTCGTCTTAAGATTCTCGATCTTTCATCCTCTTTGAGCTTCTTTACCTGTTTTGCTGCATCTCTATCAAGGTAAACCTTCATATAAGATCGTCAAGAGGAACTTTTTCACCCTTCCTCATTCTCTCGCTTATTCTGTTGAGTTCTTCGATCTCTTCTTCAGTTAACTCATCCTCAAGAATTTCAAGGATTCTGTCAAGTTTCTCTTCCAGCCTTTCTACTCTTCTAAGGAGTTCAGCATCCATGTTTGTAGATTTGATTCACAGATTATATGAGGGTTTTGGAGATTTAATGTGAAAAGGCTAAATATATCATATCCCCACAACTCGCAATCTGCCAAACACGAGCTGTGGGAGTAAAGTACCCCTGACTTTCTTCAGAACCATTATCTCTTTCTGATTGATAATGATTTTCCGGAAAAAGTGGCTCAACGAGGGAGTGGAAGCGCTGGAGGATCGATTGTGCTGAATTAAACTCATTTTTGATTCTGCTATAGATTTATAAAAGATAAAAGCAAATTTAATCCATGGCCTTCTGGCTCTGCATAACCAACGAAGAGAACTGGAAAGTCATAAAGCAGAAAAACATCTGGGGAGTTCCTGAAAGGCACAGGAACACCATCGCAAAAGCCAAGCCAGGAGATAAACTGCTCATCTACTTAAAACAGGAGAGAGATAAAGATACGATTAAGGAGCCAAGAATCATTGCAGTTTACGAAGTAGCTTCTGAAGTTTTCAGAGATTCAAGCAGGATTTTCAAAACTCCACAGGGCATGGGAAATGAAACCTTCCCGCTGAGAATCGAGCTTAAACCAGTAAAAATCTTCGATAAGCCTGTTGAATTCAAACCTCTGATCCCAAAGCTGAAATTCATCACCAACAAGAAGAAGTGGAGCGGGCATTTAATGGGCAAGGCGATGAGGGAGGTTCCTGAGGAGGATTACAGGCTGATTGTAGGCTCAGCCAAATGATATCCTAATATGGATTTGGGCTGAGCAGGCTTTAAATAGTAGCTTATGCAAGATTTGATGAAGATTGGGCGATTACACTGCGATGATCAGATGAAGGTTGAAGCTGAAAGAATAGTCGAGGAACTCTCTCAACAACTTGGGAGTGAGTTTGGGGATAGAATTGATCAGGTTATCCTTTTCGGCTCGTATGCGAGAGATGAGGCGAATGAAGAAAGCGATATTGACCTTCTTGTGGTTGGAGATGTAACACTCAATGAGGTTATTGATGTAACCTACCCCCTCTCGCTCAAATACGGGATCTACATCTCACCGATTGTGATGAGCAGAGAGCATTTTGAGATGCTGAAGGCTGAAGAAACTGGATTCATAAAAAGCGTTCTCAGTGAAGGAGTAACGGTCTATGCCAGAGTGTGAGAAATTTCTGGAAAGGGCCTATGATGCTCTCGAATCTGCAAGAATTTTGTTTGAGAATGGAAAATACAATGCTGCGGTGTCAGGCCTATTATTCGATGTTCTACGCTTCAAAAGCTCTTCTGAGTGTGAAGGGAATATATCCAAAGACGCACAAAGGTGTTGTTTCAGAATTTGGGCTGAGATTCGTTAATGAGGGATACATAAAAGAGATCTACGGAAAAATTCTCTCAAAAGTCATTCAGCAGAACAAGGGTAGATCTAACGTGGAACCAATAATTCTGGTGTGGCCTCCTGGATCAGTAACGGAACCTTCGTGTAAAGTATTTAAATGAGATGAGTGTACTGAACATTATGGGCATAGAAGCCGAGTTAGCAGATATAAAGAGGATCCTAACCGAGATGTCCCGAAAGCTTGATGAGTTGCTTGAAGAAAGGGAAATCACAGCAATGATGAAGCTGTCAGAAGTTAGCTTAAGGGATTTTCTGGAAGATGAGCCAGATATTTACTCAATAGAAGATGTAAAGGTCAGATACAGATGAAGGGAAAGATCGTTCTCATTCCATTTCCGTTTACCGATCTCTCAGCTTCAAAGCTCAGACCGGCACTCGTTCTGCATGAAGGAAAGAGAGATGTTGTTGTAGCGTTTATTTCTTCAAAAGTTCCCACTGATCCTGCAGAATCTG
>JALURI010000119.1 GCA_027016965.1 Geoglobus sp. | reverse complement strand
AGTTTGTACTCTCCAATGGCATTGAGCAGAACAGCCATAAAAAAGATGGTAAAGGACGATACAACCCCAAGAAAAACGTTCAGTGTGTGGGGTGGTGCAATTATGAGACCTTTTTTTATGAGAGTGGTGTATTTTATCGATCTTATGGTTATGTAAGCAAAAATCGGTATGAAGGCAACAAAAAGAGATTCAGAAACAAGTTTCAGGAGAAAGTACACACTGGAAACGTTTTTCATTCGATCCATTATCAGTACAAGGATGGCTATGTAGATGAGGGTTATACCGAATTTTCCGTAAAACACGGATTCTCCCAGTGTCACGTTAATACATCTTAACCTCAATACAGATCTCAGCAGGAGAGCCATGAGAAGGATCATGCCAATACTGGCTGCAAAACTCACATAATAGATATGTTTTGGATTTAGAGAAACATAAAAAGAGGCAATCAGTTCGGTAGCTTCAATAAAGCTGTAGACAAGGAAAATAAATGACGAAGCGGTGAAATATGGTGCAAATTCACTCCATGAAAAGGATGTCATTTGAATCTCTTTTTCATTGCACACACTTATTAAGTACAACATGAATATTGATAGAGAAAGACCGGAGATGGCGATAATTTTGCCAATGAACTGATCGATCATTGCACAAAATACTGAGCCAATTTAATAAAAAATTTTTGAGGATTTGAAACATATTCTTCGTTGCGTCAATTAGATGGTGAAGATCACCGTCAAACCTTTATATTTTTTTCATTCAGAGAGTGATATCATGAAAATAGTTCACATTTCCGATGTTCATTTTGGATTCGAACACTTAAGAGATAAAGCTGAGGAAGCAATCAGACAGATAAATGAAATGGAGCCAGACGTTGTAATTCTGACTGGTGATATTGGATTGTGGGGAATCCATCACGAGTTCAGAGAGGCTTACGAGGTGCTTTCTAAATTAAAGTCTGATCTCTTTGCAATTCCAGGAAATCATGATGCCAGGAATGATGGTCTAAAATACTTTGAGCTTTACTTTGGCAAAACAAAGAAGCTACTGAAAACAGATAATGTGGTTATTCTGGGTGTTAACAGCACTCTTCCAGACACGGATGATGGATACATTGGCCCTCATCAGAGAGAATGGGTTGCAAAAAGGGTCAGGGAGAACTGCATCAATGTAATTGCCATGCACCATCATGTCGTTCCTGTTCCCCACACAGGCAGAAACATGAATGTGCTGATAGATGCTGCTGAAACGGTGGAGGCTTTAACCCTGCACTGCCATGGTGGAATAGTGCTTGCAGGACACAGGCATGTGCCCTACTCAACAAAGCTTCTCAGAACACATATAATTCATGCCGGGTCTCTCAGCTCATACAAAGTTCTGATGCCTGATAACAGCTATAACATTATTGAAATTGAGGAAGAAAGGATAAATCTCAGGCTCAGGTTTGTGGATCTTGGGGATGTTGACATAGGAACATTCACGCTTAAACCAGAAACTCCAGAATCCCTGCTTAAATATCACAGACTCACTTCAACCATGAAAGTTCTTTTTGTTTCGAAACAGAACTCCTGTAGAACCAAGCTCGCTGAGGCAGTCTTCAACAGAATTTCGCCCCACAACATGCATGCTATCAGTGCAGGAATTGAGCCAGATAAAGAGCTAACCAGTATTGTGGTAAACATGGCAGGCAAATTCAGTTTGGAGCTCACTGAACCAAGAAAGCTAAACAGGGAAATGGTGGAGGATGCTGACTATGTTGTATCATTTGAAGAAGATATTGGAGGAATCAATGTAAATGAGGTCTGGAAAATTGAAGTTCCAGAGTCAGAGGATGAGTTTGGCAGGGTATTACAGAAAATCCAGGAGAATGTGAAACATTTAGTGAGACAGCTCCTCATGACATGACCATCTGTTTGTTGAAGTGTTCGAAGGCAAAATCAAAAAATGCAATGAGCTTTTTCCTTGCATTCTGGTCATCAGGTGTGTTGGCATATCCGATGTAAACAACTCTATTTCCTTCAATCTCCATTGCGGTACCATTTGGATAGAGGACATGAAATTCTGGAGTTCCGGTTGCTCCGAATTTCATTGCTAGAAGTCTTTCGGTATTGAAATCTACTTTTATCACGATAAATCTATCCATAGCCTCCCTTAGATCACTGT
The DNA here is from genome assembly GCA_027016965.1 of Geoglobus sp. The sequence continues at coordinate 11,396 of JALURI010000119.1, read as the reverse complement.
ATTTCGACAGATCTTCAAGGAATGCTCTGCAAACATGACAGGTATCTGAATGGATGTATATCAGTACAGGTCTGTTTTCTGTTTTTGCTTTCTCGAGTCCTTCATTATAGCTGTAGAATTTAACAGGATATTCTTTCTCGTCAGACCGGAAAGGTTGCTGAATTATGAAAAATATTCCGGTTATTACAAGGAGTACTGCTAAGACATTGGCAATCCTTCTTTGGTCCATGCAACTGTACCTCCGTCAAGATTGACTATATTTCTGTAACCCATCTCTGCAAGCTTAGAGGCTGCAATTTTGCTCATATATCCACTCCTGCAGTACACCAGAATTTTTGTGTTCTTGTCTTCTGGTAATCTGTCCATGAATTCCTCAATTCTGTCATAGGGTATCCATGCATCTGTTCCGGGGATGCGTTTTTGCTGGGGAACGTGGACATCCATCACAAAAACGTCTTCCTCCTGAATCATTCTGTAAAATTCTCTTGGAGATACTGAAGTGAAGGCTTTTTCCTTGGGAAAGAGTACATAGCTGTTGTAGAGTAGAAAGGCGACAATCACACCGATAATGACTGCCGTAATCGCTCTTGTGTTCATATTTTACACCTTGTGTAAAAGTTAATAAATTTTTTGGGCGATTCACATAGGGGATATAATATCTCTCACCTTCAGAACCCTGACGGTGTTGGTTGTTCCGGGCTCTCCAAATGGAAAACCAGATGTGATAACAGCAGTACTGTCTCTGTAGAGATAACCTTTTTTCAGACTCTCCTCAACAACAGAGCTCAGGAGCTTATCGGGGCTTGAAGAGAGCGGCAGAGCCAATAATGGGACACATCCCCAAACTATTGACATCCTCCTAAGAACCTCATTTGAATGGGCGGCTACAATTATCCTTACTGGTGGTCTGTATCTTGAAACCTGTATTGCAGACATTCCTGTTCTGGTGAATGTAATTATTGCATCTGCTTTTGTTTCAGCAGAGATCTTTGCAGCAGAGCCTGCAATTGAACTGGATACATTCTCAGCAGGATGACTTTGCAGAAAGTTATAGATAGATTCGGATTTTCTTATGACCCTGTCCATAACTCTCACAGCCTGAACGGGATATTTTCCTGACGCAGTTTCCTCTGAGAGCATGAGTGCATCACTTCCATCTAGAACAGCATTTGCAACATCTGTAACTTCAGCTCTTGTCGGTGTACTTTGAACAACCATTGATTTGAGGATCTGTGTTGCCGTAACTGCCGGTTTGCCCAGTTGATTTGCCATTTTAATTATCCGCTTCTGAATTACAGGTATTTCTTCGATTGGCATCTCAATTCCAAGGTCTCCTCTTGCGATCATTACAGCATCGGACACTTTAACAACCTCTTCAAGATTTTTTACAGCTTCTCTTTTCTCAATTTTCGCTATGATTGGTATATCTGATCCTTTTTCCCTTATAATCTCTCTTAAAATCCTGATGTCTTCTGCAGACCTTACAAAGGACTGAGCTATCCAGTCAACACCCTCTTTTATCCCGAATTCGATGTCTTTGATGTCATTCTCTGTAACAGAAACATCCTGAACCCCTTTTGAAAAACTTATTCCTTTGTAGGATGTTAAAAAACCACCTTCAATAACCTCTGCCTCGACTTCAGATGACCCTTCTGAAACAATTTTGAGCTTGATTGTACCATCTGCCAGATAAACTGTTTCTCCCCTTCTTAAATGCTTAAGTATTTCAGCATCATTTACTGGTATTGTCTTCCTGTCTTCGCCATTTTCTGGTGATATGATTACTGTTTCACCTCTGTGAAGTGTTATGGGTGATCTGAGCTTACCTATTCGGATTTTAGTTCCGGAAAGATCCATGAGGATTGCCACGTGTTTGTTTGCAATTTCCGAGTTTTTTCTTATCTTCTTTATTATCTTTCTGTGATGGTCGTGATCCCCGAAGGACATGTTAAGTCTTGCAACATCCATTCCTGCTGTTATAAGTTCGGACAATGTATCCTCAGTATCAGAGGAAGGGCCAATTGTGCAGATTATTTTTGTAAATCTCATGAATAAATGGAATGGCTGATAACCTATTAAGTTAACTGATGTTCCAAAAAATAAAAAGAATGATTGGTTGAAATCAACTGCAAGAACTGTGGCACTTGCAGATTGCGGTCTTTCTCCTGCTTACCTTAACGATTTTCATGGTACATACTTTTCATCAGACGTATAATAATATTTCGGTTGATGAAAGTGAGCTGTAAAAAACCAAAGAGTTTTCAACTGCTTCAGCTTTTTAGGTTCTCCCTTATTCTCACGTATTCCTCGTAGTCTATTTCTCCTCTCGCCAGTCTCTCCTTGAGTATTTCAAGGGCGTTTCCTCTTGTTGGAGGAGCGGCATTTTTCCTGCCAAGCTGATTGACAAGGGCATAGATTACCGCAACTATTATCACAAGCCATATTATCTGCCACAGCAAACCGAAACCCATTCCGAGAGTTCCAAATCCGCCATAGCCACCCATCATTCCTCCGTATCCCATCATATCACATCCACCTCCGTAAAAATTGTAGGACAAGGGTATCACCACCCCATCATGGGGCAGTGTCCGTAACCCATTCCATATCCATAGTCGTATCCTCTGCCATAACCACCTTCAAATCCATCACTCTGGTACCCCTGATATCCCCAGAATCCAGGCGTCCAGGATGGCAGAGATGGGCCCTCAGTCTCGTCTGGTGTATTGAATTCAGGAGCAAAACCGCCACCCATCATGCCATATCCCATCATGGGAAATCCATGGCCATATCCAAACCCACCCATATGGGCTGAAACTGAATATGTCAGTGCCAGAACAAGTAAACCGATACCAACACCGATACCGATCCTAAGATGTTTTTCCATTTCGCATCACCTCTGCTCAAAATTTGGTTTCAGAGGCAATAGATGTATGGGGTGAAAATGTTGATAAAAGAAGCATGTATCAGCCTGGAAATGCGTCTATATTCTTCACAAAATTTCAAAAAGAATGATGAAGGATAACTGCACCTCTGTACCATTCATAGGGCATTTTATGAAAAATTAAAAAAATACAATCAAAGTTTTCCAATCAGTTCCGAACTAACCTTCAGGGTTTCCTTACCAGGCTCCCAGCTTGCCGGACAAACCTCTCCTGGATGTTCTTTTGTGTATTTTGAAGCTTTCAATCTTCTCAGAATCTCTGTTGCACTTCTTCCAATACTCAAATCATGTTTTTCCATGTGCACAATTTTACCGTCGGGGTCTATGATGAAGGTTGCCCTCCAGCTCAGTCCCAGATCTTCAATGTATGTTTCATAGTTCCTGCATATTTTCCCTGCAGGATCAGCCACAAGCGGATATCTGATCTTTTTTATGGCTGGTGATGTCTGAGCCCATGCAAAGTGCACATAAACGGTATCCGTTGAAATTCCGAGAATTTCAGCTCCTTCTTTCTGGAATTCGTCATAATATTCTGCCAGCTCTTCAAGTTCTGTAGGACATACAAAGGTGAAGTCTGCGGGATAGAACGCCAGAACAACCCATCTGTCCTGCTCGATGTAGTCATACAGTTTGACTGTTTTTATCTCTCCATTCTGGTATGCTTCAGCCTCAAAATCCGGTGCCTTTTCACCAATATTTACCATTTTCGCACCTCCTTAGTTGTTAACATTTACAAAATAGTATACTTTATAAACTTTTCGGATACTGTTTTTAAATAACGAGTAAAAATAACTTTCCACAGCAGTTAAGGCACTACTGTCTGCAACCCAATTGAGGTAAAAATGTAAAATTAGCTTGATATTATCTAGAAATTTTCAAGAAACTTCAATTGGAATCATAAGCTTGGTGTATGGAACTTTACAGGAAAATAACTTCTGAATTATCTCAAAAGAGGATCATAATTTTACCTTTCAAATATTTGTCTAACAAAACAAGGAAAAAAATTTATTAGTTCAGTATAAAGTAAAAACATGGACGGATTTCACATGTTCCCTTTTGGATATGGATTTGGATTTTTTGGCTTCTGGATGATATTCTGGCTGGTTGTATGGATTCTGATCGCATATCTTGTCTATCAGGATGCTGAAAAAAGAGGAATGAATGGTTTGCTCTGGTTAATTCTTCTACTCATACCTATGGTCAATATTGTTGCCCTGATAATTTACCTGGTGGTGCGGGAGTCTCAACCACAGACACGGAAAGCGGAAGTAGAAAAAACACCTCTTGAAATTCTCAAGGAAAGATACGCAAGAGGAGAAATAACTCATGAAGAGTATGAGAGAATGAAAAATGAGATAGAGAGATGAGGAGGATGTGAGATGATGGAAGATGACAGGCACATGATGCATGAGGGGCATGAGAGCATGGAGCAAGACAGTGAAATGATGCATGAAGGTAGAAAGGGTGACCATGAAATGCATGCCAAGCATGGCACCCATGATCACCACAAACACATGATGGAAGATTTCAAAAGAAGATTCTACATTTCAACCGCAATAACAGTCCCAATACTCCTGCTCTCACCTCTGATACAGTCTGTTTTGAGAATTTCAATAGCGTTTCCAGGAGATAAATTTGTTCTCTTTGGACTCTCCTCATTTGTTTATTTCTATGGAGGATATCCATTTTTCAAGGGATTTTTTGATGAAATCAGAAAGAAGCTGCCGGGAATGATGACACTCATTTCAGTTGCAATATCGGCAGCATACATTTACAGCTCAGCTGTTGTTTTCGGTCTTGAAGGAAAGTTCTTCTTCTGGGAACTTGCAACGCTTATTGACATCATGCTTCTCGGGCATTACATAGAGATGAAATCTGTTCTCGGAGCATCAAGAGCTTTAGAAGAACTGGTCAAAATAATGCCCTCAACGGCACATCTCATGGACGGGGATGAGATCAGAGAGGTACCTGTTGAGAAACTCAAGCGGGGAAATGTTGTTCTTGTAAAGCCGGGAGAGAAGATACCTGTTGATGGGACCGTGAAAGAAGGAGAGAGCTATGTGGATGAGTCGATGCTTACTGGAGAAAGTAAGCCTGTGCTTAAAAAAGCAGGAGATGAAGTCATAGGTGGTTCGATAAACATGGAAGGCTCTCTCATTGTTGAGGTTCAGAGAACAGGAGAAGAAACGTATCTCAGCCAGATAATAGAACTCGTCAGACAGGCTCAGGAGAGCAAATCAAGAACTCAGGATCTCGCTAACAGGGCAGCATTTTATCTTACAGTAATCGCTCTGGGTGTTGGAACTGTAACTTTTGCCACATGGATCACATTTGGAAAGGAGCTGGCATTTGCAGTTGAGAGGGCGGTTACTGTCATGGTTATTTCATGCCCCCATGCTCTTGGACTTGCTGTACCATTGGTTGTTGCCGTCTCAACATCCTTGGCAGCCAAGAGTGGTTTGCTGATAAGGGACAGACAGGCATTTGAGAGGACAAAAGACCTTCAGGCAGTTGTTTTTGATAAAACAGGAACTCTGACTCAAGGGAAGTTTGGGGTTACAGACATACTGGCATACAATGGAACTGAAGATGAAATTTTAAGAATAGCTGCAAGCATAGAGGTTCATTCAGAACATCCAATTGCAAGAAGCATAGTCGAGGAGGCAGAGAAAAGGAACCTGAAACTTGAGAAAGTAGATGATTTCAAGGCTGTTCCCGGCAAGGGTGTTGAGGCAACGATAAATGGAGAGTTATTCAGAATAGCCAGTCCGGGATTTCTGAGAGAGTCAGGGATAGATGAAGGAGATGGAGCAAGGAAGCTTGCAGAACAGGGAAAGACGGTTGTGTTTTTATTAAAAGACACTACACTTATCGGAGCGCTTGCTCTTGCAGACAGGATAAAGCCCGAATCGAAAGAGGCAATAGCAAATCTTAAAAAACTTGGCATTAGATGCATGATGCTCACAGGAGACAACAAACTTGTTGCAAAATGGGTTTCTGAAGAGCTTGGACTTGATGAAGTGTTTGCTGAAGTTCTGCCTCACGAAAAGGCAGAGGTCATCCAGAAGGTTCAGGAGAAATACACCACTGCGATGGTTGGAGATGGAATAAATGACGCACCTGCTTTAGCCCAGGCAGATGTTGGGATTGCAATAGGCGCCGGAACAGATGTTGCCATTGAAACAGCAGACATAATTCTTGTTAGAAGTGATCCAAGAGATGTTGTGAAAATAATCGAACTTTCAGGGAAGACCTACAGAAAAATGATACAGAATCTGATATGGGCAACAGGCTACAACAGCTTAGCAATTCCACTGGCAGCAGGAGTTGCGTACAGTCTTGGAATTCTGCTCACACCAGCAATGGGTGCGGCACTGATGTCATTAAGTACTGTAATTGTTGCCATAAATGCAAGGCTGCTGAAATGACAGGGTGTTAAAATGATTTACCTAATTTTTTCAAAGTGGAGATAGTTAGATATATAGTCTTTGACAGACAAAATCTTACTGTGAGTGGAGAAAAAATTAAGTTAAAAGTCAGTGGAATGACCTGCTCATCCTGTGCAAGAAATATAGAGCAGGCGGTTTCACAGGTTGAAGGAGTGCAAAGAGCAAATGTAAATCTCACAACTGAGACCCTTCTTGTTGAGATTGATCCTGAAAAGGCAGAAGTTGAAGAGATAAAGAAGGCTGTGGAGGATATTGGCTATAAAATCGCTGAAGATACAAAAGCTGTAACTGTAAAAATAGGTGGGATGACCTGTGCTTCCTGTGTAAAGACAATTGAGGCTGTTCTAACAGACCTTCCAGGAGTCAAGAGTGTCAGTGTGAATCTTGCAACGGAATCAGCAAGAGTTGTCTTTGATCCTTCAGTCACAACAATCGAAGATATGAAAGGTGCCATAGATGGTGTTGGCTACAGGTTCTTGGGTATTGAAGGTGAAGAAGCTGAGGCTGAAGGGGCAAAAGAGGATCACATCAGGCTGATGATGAAAAAACTGGCATTTGCTGCATCAACAGGGGTTGTTTTGCTGGTTTTGCAGTACGGAGAATATATTGGACTCCCTGAAATTCCCTACAACAGTATTATTCAGTTCATACTTGCAACTCCTGTAATGTTCTATTCTGGAAAGAGCATGTTTTCTGCAGCGGTAAGGGCGATAAGGCATGGAACCTTGAACATGGATGTCATGTACTCGATTGGTGTAGGCTCAGCATATGTGGGGAGTATTTTCTCCACGCTTGGATTTCTACCTGAAGAGTATCTTTTCTACGAAACAGCAGTTCTACTGCTTGCATTTCTTCTTCTCGGGAGAACTCTTGAAGCAATAGCAAAAGGCAGGACAAGTGAGGCAATAAAGAAACTTGTTGGTTTGCAGGCGAAAACAGCAACTGTTGTGAAAGACGGCAGAGAGATAGAGGTTCCCGTTGAAGATGTCAGGGTCGGTGACATGGTAATTGTGAAGCCCGGAGAAAAGATCCCTGTTGACGGCGTCGTGATAGAGGGAGAGAGTTATGTAGATGAGTCGATGATCACCGGTGAACCTATTCCAAATCTCAAAAAAGCTGGTGATGAGGTAGTCGGTGCAACAATTAACAAAAACAGCGTTCTCAAAATTGAGGCAACGAGAGTTGGAAGCGACACACTCCTTGCTCAGATAATCAGACTTGTTGAAGAGGCAATGGGAAGTAAACCCCCGATCCAGAGGTTAGCTGACAGGATTGTTACCTATTTCATACCTGTTGTACTTACAATCGCAGTCGTCTCATTCATCTACTGGTATCTTATAGCAGACGTTCCAGCCATATTTGCATTTACAACACTCGTTTCAGTTCTTGTCATAGCATGTCCATGTGCTTTTGGACTTGCAACACCAACAGCCCTTACAGTCGGTATGGGTAAAGGTGCAGAACTCGGCATTCTGATAAAGAACGGTGAAGCACTGGAGATAGCAAGAAAAGTCTCTACAGTGATTTTTGACAAAACAGGAACTCTCACAAAAGGAAAGCCAGAAGTAACAGATGTAGTTCCTTTTGGTGGCAGTGAAACAGAGGTGCTGATGACTGCAGCTGTTGCGGAGAAAAGAAGCGAACACCCTCTGGCTGAAGCGATAGTAAGGAAGGCTGAAGCTGAGGGAATCAAAGTAAACGAGCCTGAAAAGTTTGAAGTTATTGCAGGAAAAGGTGTTGTGGCTTCGTTCAATGGAAACAAAATCCTAGTTGGAAGCAGAAAGCTGATGACTGAGAATGGTTTAAAGGTGGAAGAAAATATTGAAGACATTCTGCAAAATATGGAAAAAGAGGCAAAAACAGCAATTCTTGTTTCATCCAATGGTAAAATAATTGGAGCGGTTGGCATTGCTGATACGATAAAGGATTCTGCAGTTGAAGCAATTGACGAGCTCCACAGAATGGGAAAGAAAGTAGCAATGATAACAGGTGACAACAGAAGGACTGCTGAGGCAATAGCGAGAAATCTTGGAATAGATACTGTTCTTGCAGAGGTATTACCTCATCAGAAGGCTGAGGAAGTTAAAAGACTTCAGGAAAATGGTGAAGTTGTTGCATTTGTCGGGGATGGCATAAACGATGCTCCCGCTTTAGCCCAGGCGGATTTGGGAATAGCAATTGGAAGTGGGACTGATGTTGCTATTGAAAGCGGTGAGATTGTGTTGATGAGGGACGATTTGCAGGATGTTGTTGCATCAATTCAGCTCAGCGGAAAAACACTAAGCAAGATCAAGCAGAATCTGTTCTGGGCTATGATATATAACACAATCCTGATTCCTGTTGCTGCTGGTTTGTTTTATCCTATCTTTGGGCTTGTCTTCAGACCTGAGTGGGCTGGACTGGCAATGGCAATGAGTAGTGTGAGCGTTGTGACAAATTCACTGCTGATGAAAAACTACATCCCACCGGTAAAGAGGGATAAATAAATTGTAGATTAGATCTATCATTTTTATAGGAGGTGTTTTGTTGATGGAATGGAAATGCATAAGAATTTCTGGACTTATGCTGATGTTCTATGCAGCTCTGATTTTTCCTTCAAATGCTCTTGACACTCTTGGTGCAGATTACAAAGTTTATCCTTCCTCGCTGAAACCTGGAATTGAGGGCTATGTTGTCATCACACTTACAAATCCTGGAAACTCTCCGATAGAAGATGTTTATGTCTTCAAAATCAAGGCAGAAAGTCCAATAACAATTGATGATTACATGAGGAACATAGGCGATATTGCTCCTGGGCTGTTAAAAACCCTGATTGTGAAGTTTAAGGTTCCTGAAAACACAGGATCCGGATACTACCTTTTGGATGTTAACCTCGGAATGAGGGTTGCCGGATCATCAGAAAAATATGTTTTCCAGATACCGCTTAAAGTTGAGAGAGACAGCGTGATAGGGCTGAGTGTTTTGCCAGAAAAAATTGAAGCTGACAAACCTGCAAACCTCACACTCAGGGTTCAGAATGAAGGCAGCATTATCAAGAACCTCAGAATTTCGTGGAAAGGAGAGGGAATAATTCCGTTGTCTGAAAGCTCCTCGATGTTCATAGGATCAATGGACTCTGGAGAGGCGAGGGAGTTCATCTTGAGAGTAAAAGCCCTGAAACAGGGTACAGCGATTTTGCATTTCAATATAACGTATGAAGATATCGCTGGCAGCACAGTACACGAATCGAGAAGCGTGGCTCTGGAGGTTATGGCGAAGAAAAAGGGCTTTCTTGATGTCACTCTAACTCCAAGCGTTCTTGAAATCGGGAAGAAGGGGGAGCTTGCTTTCAACCTCATGTCCAAAGGAGAAGAGATGTGGAACGTTCTCATCACCTGGAAAAGCGAGGCAATAATGCCCTCCTCCTCCAGTTCGAAGTTCATCGACGTGCTTGAGGCTGGAGAGCAAAAGACAGTCTCGTTTGATGTATATGTTAACGAAAATGTTGAGCCCGGATACTATCCTGTGGATGTGGTGGTAGAATATGATCTCTCTGATTCTAACGTTAAGTCGGAGGAAACGTTTTCGGTCATGATTGTGGGTGATATTGCTTTGACGGCAACGCTTTTCAGGGCTGAAAGTGACAAGGTGTTCATTTCAGTTGCCAACACAGGAAATGCCCCTGCCAGAAATATAGTCGTTTACGCAAGCTCTGAATACGGGAAAGGAGAGGTATTTATAGGAGATATGAAGCCAGGAGATGAGGAAATAATTGAAATCGATCAGAGAAATGTCGATACTTCAAAGCCATACAGCATAACGCTGAAGATCGAATACAGGGATGTTTTCGGGGAAAACAATTCCGAAATAAAAGAGGTGAATGTACATCATTTCAGTGAGGGCGTTTCATCAGCATACATCTTGGGTGGAACAGTGCTTTTAGCTGCCATTATTGCAGGTATCTGGATTCTCAGGAGAAAATAGCGGGGAGTCAGGATGGTCTCCATAGCAAGGAAAAACCTCTTTCACGAAAAGGGAAGACTGGTGATAAGCGTAGGAGGTGTTGCCTTTTCAACAATGCTGATCATGATTCTGATTGGAGTGTATTACGGAATTTTCACAGAAAGCACGATGTATCTCAGAAAAACAAAGGCTGATCTCTGGGTCGGGCAGGAGGGAATACATGACACATGGCACACGTATTCTCTGCTACCAAGGGGGCTGAATAAGGAAATAGATCAGGTTGGCGGTGTAAAAGACGTTCATGAGTTTATTGGAAGAGCTGTGAGGGCGAAAGTATCAAAGGTGAACGATAAAGAGGAGACAATCTACATAATCGGTTTTGATACGAAGTCTGGAGTTGGAGGGCCATGGGAGATCGTGAAGGGCAAAAGAACACCAAAGGATGGGCAGACCATCGTTGATAGAGTTTTTGCAATAAGAAATGACATAGACATCGGCGACAAGATTGAGGCTGGCGGGGTTGAGCTGACAGTGGTGGGGATTTCCAAGGACACGTTTGTTCTCGTTTACTCGTACGCATTTGTAACAATGGAAGATGCTGAAAAAATATTTGGAGCGAAGAATTTTGTAAATTATTATCTGGTAGAGGTGGACAACCCATTTTTTGCAGAAAAGACGGCAGACAGCATCAAGAACAGGCTGGAAACCCTTGGTATCAAAGTGGACGTTCTGACAAAGCAGAAATTCATCGACAATCACAAGGAGGTGATAGATGAGAGCTTCAGTTCCATTCTTTTGCCCTTGGTTTTCATAGGGTTCTTCATTGGCGTTACGGTGATAGGGCTAACCCTTTACACCGCAACTCTGGAAAAGATGAAGGAATATGCAATTCTGAAGGCTATTGGGGCAAATGAATCGTTTATGACACGCATAGTCTTGGAGCAGGCATTCACGATTGCCATGCTGGGTTTCATTGTCGGACTAATTCTCTCGCTTTTAGCTGCAAACTTCATTCCAAACATCGCTCCTGAATTCTACGTGGAAATCAATCTGCAGAACATTGC
>JALURI010000118.1 GCA_027016965.1 Geoglobus sp. | reverse complement strand
TTTATATTCTGTTTTGAAGGAGCTTTTACAGTGAAGGTTTCGATAGATCATGGTGCTCTCCTTTTACTCTCATCTGAGACCAGAATGGAAATTCTGAGGAGCCTTGCTGATAGGAGAAGAACTCTCAGTGAGCTGGCTAAAGAAATAGGCTTATCGAAATCGTCTGTTAAAGAACATCTTGAGAAGCTTGAGAAGGCTGGGCTGATAAGAAGAGTGGATGAGGGTAGAAAGTGGATCTACTATGAGATAACCGGAGAAGGGTTGAGAATTCTGAGACCTGAATCTGAGCGGAAAGCCATGGTGAGGTTCTTCATTTCAGTCGGCATTTTCATTTCAGGCATTGTGATACTCGTTCTTTCCTTCCTGAGCTCAATTAGACTCCAGAGAGAAGTACCTCCATCTCTGCCGGCAGTCGTGGAAACACCGGTTCCTGAGGCGGTAAAAAAGGTTGCCATAACTCCAACTCCAGTTCCGACCCCTTCTCCAGTTCCAACTCCAGCGGGCACACCCACTCCTGTTCCAGCACCTACACCAACTCCAACCCCTGCTATAACAAAAACACCAACACCTCTTTACACCCCAACGCCAGAAACACTTCCTGTAACTGCTGACTCTTTCAAAAAAGCTGGAACAGCTTTGCCCCCTGATGTAACCTTCTATATCGGTGTGGCACTTATCGCAGTATCCTTTATTTTGCTGGCATATCAGCTTAAGAAAAGAATTTGAGGCTATGTAACTGTCTCCTCAAGCCTTCTCATCTCTTTTGCCTTTTTAAGCTCCATCATTGTTAGATCGAGAGGGTCTTCAATTCTGACTCCATGTTTCAGACTCAGATTTCTCATTTCAGGTGAAGTCGGCCCTATGGCAGGGTCTCCAGGAACTCTCGTGGATACATCAAATATCACGAACTCAAGCTTTGCCTCGTCATCAGGAGAGTAGGCGATAGCTCCCTGCAGTCCGAACATTCCGATTATTCCGGGAGGATATTCCTTCATACACGCCTCTATGAACTTCTCTCCTGCTTCATACACCATTTCCTGCTTGCTCTCCCTCATGGTCACCCCATAATGTCCAATTTCCTCGTTTTTGACCGGAACATCAATTTTAAGCTGATCCTTTGCTGGAAGATTCAGGAAACCCTGTAAATTGACTTGTCTTCTGTCAGAAAAGCCAACAAAGTCAAAGCTACCAAAAACATCCTTCAGAGCATAGCTGTGGAAGTTTGCATTAAATCTTGCTCCGAGTACATATTCCTCAATTCTTGCATTTCCAAGCCCCTCTTCACTTATCACTCCTTCTTTCAGCAGTCTTTCAGCCTGTCTGTGAAAATCCTCAGGAGAGTTTGCATAGAAGAATGCTCTTTCAAGGGGATTTTTGGCCTGCTGCACCTTAACAACCACGAGCCTATCTATCTCTTCCGGACTTCCAAACTCCTTTGGGTATCTCAGTCCGGCTCTTTTCAGCAGGTAGTACTGTCCTCTATTGTAATTTCTTTCCTCAGCCCTGAGCAGATATCTGTTCCCATAAACCGGAACCTTGAACTCCTTTTCTATTGCATCATAGCCAACGTAGACGGCAAAGCTCCTGTTTGGGATAAACACGGTATTCATTTCAATGAGCGTCTCCTGAACTTCCTGATTGATCAGATCCTTAAAGGTGTCGAGGAGAATTATTTCATCAAACAGGTGGCGGTTGTACTTTGTGTACAGCTCATCTCTTCCCTTCTGAACAACAACAGCTGTTTTTAATCCAAAAGCCTTGGCTGCCATTCCTGTCTCCTTTGCTGAGTGGGAACCAAAAATTCCTATGGTGAGGTCATCATAACTTCCAGCTATTTTTCTTGCCTCCTCCATCATTTATTCACCCTCTCCATTATGCTTTCAGCAGCAATCAGTCCTGTAACTGCTGCACCAACTATGCCTCTGCTCACTCCTGCTCCATCTCCAATGGCGTAAACTCCTGGAATGTTTGTTTCCATTTCAGAGCTCACCTTCAGTTTGAGATTGTAGAACTTTATCTCTGGAGCATACAGCAGAGTTGAGTCATCAGCCACTCCCGGAATGACCTTGTCAAGCTGCTCTAAAGCGTCAATTATGTCATCAACAACCCTGCCTGGATAAGCTAAGCTTATGTCTCCGGGCACTGCTGTTTTAAGAGTTGGCTTCAGCAGTCTGTTGTTTCTTATCCTCATTTCTGTGCTCCTTCTTCCAAGCCTCAGATCTTTCAGTCTCTGAACAAGAGGGTTCCCACCACCAAGCTTTGTCGTGATTTTTGCCAGATCTCTTCCCCAGTCGTTTGGCATGTCAAAAGGCTCCGTGAAAACATAATGACCAAGAAGAGCAAAGTTGCTGTTGTTTGTCTTCTCCTTTGCCTTGCTGTGGCCATTTACAAGGCTGAACTCGCCGTAATCCTCTCTTATAACCCACCCCTTCGGACAGGTGCAGAAAGTTCTCATGTAGTCATCATGCTTCTTTGTTGTTATCCTGAGCTTTGGATCGTAGATTATTGAGGTAATCTCATCCATTATTGTTGCAGAGACCTCAACTCTCACACCGACATCTATTGCCTTCGCCTCGCTACTCACGGCAAAGCTGTAATTGAGAGTCCACTTCTCAAGCCACTCAGCTCCACCTCTTCCCACACCAATAATCAGGTGATTGTAGTAGTATTCATCTCCCTTTGTTGTTATTACTTTCTTTTCATCTGGCTTTATGTCAGCGATGGTTGTGTTTGTAAATATCTCAACTCGATTTCCTGTCAGATAATCCTGCATGCTCTTTATCACCTTTGGAAGTTCATCACTTCCAACATGTCTCTGTCTCAAAGGCACAAACTCAATTCCTGCTGAATTTGCTCTCCTCATCAAACTCAGCAGTTCATCCACATTCCCCCCATACATCTCATCCGGAGCACCATGTTCAAGAAAGATCCTGTCAACCTCATCCATTTTTTCAGCAAGCACGTTTTCATCAACAAGTCCGATAAAATCTCCACCAACAGTAAAGCTCTCGGGGAAATTTGGATGAACATAATTTAATTTGCCATCAGAAAGCCCTCCAGCACCACCAACACCTGATGTGACGTTACACGGACTGCATTTCAGGCAGAAACTTTCTGCAAGATCACTCGGGCATTTTCTCCCGTCAATACTTCTTCCCATCTCAAAAACAGCAACTCTTAGCTTTCCAGCAAGCTTGTAAGCTGCAAACAACCCGCCTGGACCGGCTCCGATTATGATGACATCATATCTGTTCATACATTTGGACGCTCTTACAACAGTGACTATTTAAGGGTTTCCTTTTCATTTTCCAGACAAGTTTTTCCAAGCAGTATAACTGAGCTTTTCAGTTCCGTCAATCTTAATCAGTCCGACTGCATCGTTTTCATTCAAATCATGAAGCCATGACCATCCAAATAAGTGCAAATTTATTCCTCTATCACGAGTGAGTCGACTGGTTGTTTGTTTAATGAAATCCGCTTGCGCCTGTTCTCCCCCCAGTGCCTCAAGTGATGGCCATGCAATTTCAGTAAAGCCAAAAGGTTTCCCCGGCATGTAATCTGCTGCCCTTGAGTAATAATCATCGGGGATATCAGAAGGGCTGTTTATTCCTTGAACAGCATAAGGGTAACTGGTAAAAACCAGTAAATCCATTTTATTTGGGTTGAATAAACGAAGAACTTCTAAGTTTGCTTCACGATTCTCAGAAACAATTTCTCGGGCAAACACGCAGAACACCTTTGTTTCTGGAGACAACTTTTTAACCTCCTCGTAAATTTCTTCATAGAGGGTAACATAGTGTTTGAAACCGTTTGGCCCATCTTCACCATATTTCTCGTACCACCTGTTAACTTCGTTTCCTAGTGATAAATATCTTGGTTTTGCAGCTTTCACAACATCAAGAGCAGCTTTCTTATATGCTGCTCTCCATGCTGAGTCGCTTAAAGTCGCGTTTTCCATTCCCGGCGGGGTGACAAGAGTTAGCCCACTATCTATAAATGATAGATGAATTATCGGAAACATTCCTTTGCCGCGGATAAGTTGCTGAACAAAGTTTTCTCCCCAGCTTCCACTTAGGTCAGTTGCAAGATTGTAGAATGGTGTGGGTTTGCCCCATACAGGTACAAACTCTGAGTACTTAGCAGCTTGGGTATATGCATCGTCAAATGACTGACCCTGAGCAGTAGTAGGTAACACCCCCATAAAGAATCCTCTTGATGGAAGTTGCGGAGAATCTACTGGAACAAGCGTTTCTTGTTCGGCAGGAGTTGTTTCTTTTTCTGTGCATCCACCTATCAATATAACTGCAATTAAAAGTAATGCACAAAGGATAATCACTCCAAAATTTCTTGCATTCATCTTAATCATATTCTTACCCCCATATTTCGTATTTTCTACTTTTTAGCGAGGTTCGGAATTTTTGGACAACGTTTTGAGGATATGTAAAGTTTGCGACTGTGGGGAGGTGCAGTAGCACCGGCTTCGGAAGTTCCTTAAATGCTTCAAGCAAGCAGATTATCGACCTGATGCCCATCTCTTTTATCCATTTTACCCACTTAATTACCGGTGAGTTTGCCTAAGGTGGTAAAGGAGTACGCCCCCAAATCTTGGATCGTCCCGGAGATGTCTCTGTGAACAAGCCATTTCATTGAGTATTATCCACACTACGATATCACACTCATTACCCGCTTGGATTTGCTCTCGGATTCGCTGTAACTCAATTCTGATATGACGCTCAAGTTTTCTTACTTTTTTCCATTTATCTCGACCCTTCGCCTAACCC
>JALURI010000117.1 GCA_027016965.1 Geoglobus sp. | reverse complement strand
AAATTAATAATCCCTCAACAGTCAATTATGCATGGAGTTTATAAATTCAGAAAAAGCCCCGAAACCTGTCGGACCTTACAGCCACGCAGTCAGAGCGGGAGATTTTGTCTTTGTTTCAGGTCAGATACCGTTAAAGGAAGGAACAATTCCTGAAAATTTTGAAGACAGGGTGAGAGTGGTGATAGAGAATGTAAGAACAATTCTGAACTCATGCAATCTGGATTTGAGGAATGTTGTTAAGACCACAGTTTATCTGACGGATTTATCAAAATTCCTGGATTTCAACAGAATATACGCTGAATATTTCCCCCATAAACCTGCAAGAGCAGTGGTAGAGGTCAGAAGACTGCCCAAAGATGCTGATATTGAAATGGAAGCAATAGCCTTCACCAAACCCTGACAGGAATTCCCTGATCTTTGAGATAACTTTTCAGATCCACGATTTCTATTTCCTTAAAGTGAAATATGCTTGCAGCAAGGGCAGCATCAGCCTTTCCATCTGTAAAAGCCTCATAGAAGTGTTCCATTCTGCCAGCTCCACCTGATGCGATAACAGGAATGCCAACTTCCTCACTTATTTTTCTGGTTATAGGAATATCATAACCTGCTTTTGTTCCATCTCTGTTCATTGAGGTAAGAAGAATTTCTCCAGCTCCAAGTTCCTCTATCCTCTTGGCCCACTCAACCGCATCAATTCCTGTTGGTTTCCTGCCACCGTATATCACAACCTCGTACCAAGCTTTTTCTCTGTTGTCAAGCTGAACTATGTACTTTCCTTTACCAGTTTCAGGATTTCTTCTGCAATCAATTGCCACAACTATGCATTGAGATCCGAATATCCTTGCAGACTCTCTTACAAGCTCTGGATTTTTTACTGCCGAGGTGTTTATCGAAACCTTATCCGCTCCAGCGTTGAGCATCCCATTTATGTCCTCAACACTTCTTATCCCTCCTCCAACTGTGAGTGGAATGAATACCTCCTCAGCTGTCCTTTCAACAACATCCACCATGGTTTCTCTGCCATGGGCTGATGCGGTTATGTCAAGAAAAACCAGCTCATCTGCTCCCTCTTCATCATATCTCTTTGCAAGCTCAACAGGATCTCCAGCCTTCCTTAAGTTTACAAACTCAACTCCCTTTACAACCGTTGCACCCTTCTCATCAAGAGTCACATCCAGACATGGAATTATTCTTTTGGTCAGCATGACTAATACCTTATCTCAAATTTTGTAAGCTTCTCCTTATCGGTGTCTTCATGAATCTCTATCCCGGTCACCCTTGAGAACTTAGGTCCCTCCCGAAGTGATGAGATGAATTTGTCAAGTGCATTCTCCTCTCCCTCTGCAACAACAAGAACCCTGCCATCAATCAAATTCATCACATACCCCCTTATTCCGAGCTCCTGAGCCTTTCTCAGGGTGAAGTACCTGTATCCCACCCCCTGAACCATTCCGCTGACATATATTCTGTACCTTTTCATAGCCCAACCTCCACTGTTATCGATGAAAATAAAAATTTATTTCTAATTCTGAGGACTGTTTTGCATGGTTCCGTTAAAAATTCATATCGGTGCATGGATCAGATTAAAGAAAAGACAGATGAATGAACAAAACAGATGAGCTGGAAAGATACCATGAGAAAAAATGGAGAAAAAGTTGGATTCAAAGAGGCATTTAGTATAGGCGTTGGCGGGATGATAGGGGGAGGAATTTTTGCAGTTCTCGGGCTGAGTATTCAGCTATCCAAGAGTGCAGCTCCTTTGGCATTTCTTTTAGCAGGAATAATTGCTCTCCTGACTGCATATTCCTATGCCAAGCTGTCTGTGAGATACCCGAGTGAGGGTGGTACGATAGAATTTCTTGTGAGAGGGTTTGGGAATGGCTGGTTTTCAGGAGGTCTGAATATCCTGCTGCTGGCAAGCTACATCGTCATGATTTCTCTTTATGCTTACGCTTTCGGTAGTTATGGTGCCAATGTTATTAATCTGTTAAATCCATCTATTGGAAAACACTTGCTCATCACATTTGTTATATCTCTTTTTACAGCTGTAAACGCGTTAGGAGCGGTTATAAGTGGAAAAACAGAGGATGCATTAGTAGCATTCAAGCTCACCATACTCCTGATTGTAGCGGGAGCAAGTATGAGTTTCGTCCAGATGAGAGAACTCTCACCCTCTGAATGGGCAGATCCGCTCAGCGTAATCGCCGGAGGAATGATAATTTTTCTGGCATATGAGGGTTTCGAGCTGATAGCAAATACTGGTGGCGATATAAAAAATCCCTCAATTCTTCCCAGAGTGTTTTATTCTTCAGTGATCACAGTAATAGCCATTTATTTTATGGTTGCAGTCGTTGCGGTTGGAACCTTACCATACGATGTTATAATCAAATCAAGAGATTACGCACTGGCTGTTGCAGCTGAACCGGCTCTGGGAAATGCAGGGTTCTGGCTTATAACTCTTGCAGCACTTGCATCCACAAGCTCAGCCATAAATGCCACATTATACGGCACTGCCAGAGCAAGTTATATGGTGGCAAAGTATGGTGAACTCCCTGAAACAATTGAAAAACCGGTTTGGAAAATGGCTTACGAAGGATTGCTTGTGGTAAGTCTGGCATCGCTTGTACTTGCAAACACAGCAAGTCTGGAGTCAATATCAACAGCAGGCAGTGGAGGGTTTTTACTGATATTTCTTTTTGTGAATCTTGCAGCAGTACGGCTTCGCAATGAACTCAACTTAAACACGTTGATCCCCATTTTAGGAGTGATGCTAACCCTGACTGCTCTCTTAGTGCTGGTGTACAGCATGTCCCATACCAGCATTTACAATCTTGGTGTTTTTGTCAGTCTGATTGTTTTATCATTTACAGCAGAGGTGGCATACAGAAGATTTACAGGTAGGGAGATTGAAAGTGTTATCGACAGCAAACTTAGAAGAAGGGAGGAGAACATTAAAAACTGGCATAAATGGATTGATGCAGTTGTCCATCACATTGCAGATATGATTGAGGATGTTGAGATATATCTTGTCGGAAGTGTTGCCAGGGGAGATGTCAGGAAGGCAAACGATGTCGATATACTTATTTTCACATCCAATCCACCATCTAAAAAGGAGTTAAATGAACTGAGAGAGACTATTATAAACAAATCAGGTCTCAGTCCATCACATCCTCTGGATATTCATTTTGAGAACAAAAGAGTGAAAAATGAGGCTCTAAGTAAGGCGAAATACTACAAACCTCTGAAAGCCTAAGTTTACAAAGAGCATTGTAACTGCCGATTATTTTATTGAAGCTTCCTGAGGGAAAATTTTTTAAAGGATTGGAGGGTAAATTAAAAAAATCGTGATATTTTTATAGATTAATTGTGGAAAAATTTTTAACCGTTGCAGGAATCTACAAACATGCCCGAAATCGAGGGTAAACCTATCACGGAGATAAAGCCGGAGGGTATAAACAGAATATGGGCCAAGCACTACGACGATGGAGTTCCAAAAACTGCCCACATTCCAGAAATCCCACTCTACGAGCTCCTCGACAGAACTGGAAGAAGGCTGCCAGACAAGGTGGCAATAGACTTCCTCGGGAAGAGGCTCAAGTACGGAGAGCTCAAAGAGCTGTCTGACAGGGTTGCAGGATTTTTAAATGGAATTGACAAAGGCGAGAGAGTTGTGATAGACCTGCCGAACACACCCAACTACGTAATCGCCTACTACGGAATTCTCAAGACAGGGGCAACAGTTGTTCAGGCAAATCCACTCTACACAGAAAGAGAGCTCAGACACATAGCCGAAAACAGCAAAGCAAAGATCATCTTTGCAATTGAGAACACCTTCCCCAGAGTGTACCAGCTCAAGAAAGAAGGGCTGGTAGAT
Organism: Geoglobus sp.; assembly: GCA_027016965.1. Next base: position 1,010 of record JALURI010000117.1, on the reverse strand, counting down.
AAGATCATCGTCTGCAGGATAGAAGACTACCTTCCGTTTCCGCTGAACTTCCTGTTTAAGATCAAGAAAGAGAAGATAGAAATACCCGAAAAAGATGGAATCCTGTTCTGGAACGACGTAATAAAGTCAGAACCAATAGCAAGTACGGAAAATATCGATCCAAAGGAGGATGTTGCTGTTTTCCAGTACACAGGAGGCACAACAGGACTGCCAAAGGCTGCAATGCTCACCCACTACAACTTGGTTGCGAATGTCTTTCAGATAATCCCCTGGCTTCCTGGTTTCAGTGAAAAAGACGTTGTTAGTGGTGTTCTGCCTTACTTCCATGTGTACGGCATGACAACCAGCATGAACATGCCGATTGCTGCAGGAGCCAAAATTATTCTTCTTCCAGACCCGAGAGACATAAAGAGGATACTGAAAGCAATAGAAAAGCATAACATAACCCTGTTCTTCGGTGTACCAACCCTTTTCAACGCCATAAACACACATCCCGACACACCAAAAAGGGATCTTACCAGCATAAGAGCATGCATTTCAGGCTCAGCTCCGCTCCCGTTAGAGGTGAAAAGAGAGTTTGAGAGGATAACAGGAGGAAAACTTGTAGAAGGATACGGACTGAGTGAGACAAGTCCGGTAACACACGTCAATCCAATCAGTGGTGAGAACCGTGAGAGCAGTATAGGTCTGCCCATACCGAACACCTGTGCAGTTGTCATAGACGACGAAGGCAGAATCCTCCCTCCAGGAGAGATTGGAGAGCTTGCAATTTATGGACCGCAGGTGATGAAGGGGTATTACAAGATGGAAGAAGAGACAAGAAAGACCCTTGTGAATGGATGGCTTTTGACAGGAGACATGGCAAAGATGGATGAAGATGGTTACTTCTACATAGTGGACAGGAAGAAGGATGTAATCATAGCGGGAGGATTCAATATCTATCCGAGGGAGGTTGAGGAGGTTTTGTATGAGCATCCTGCTGTGATGGAAGCTGCGGTGATAGGAGTTCC
>JALURI010000116.1 GCA_027016965.1 Geoglobus sp. | reverse complement strand
ACTTTATTTCAAAATGAAATGGATTTCTCGCCTTATTTTCTACTTCAATAATGTCCATAACAAGCAACTCATCCTTTTCCTTTTTCCAATCGATTTTCTATTTTCAATATTATTGAAAACTTATCCTTTTAGTCTCTCAGATCAATCATTTTAAAAAGATTAGCCAGGGATTCGGATTCTCATTTTTTATTTTCCTGAGAAACTGTTTTCAAAAACACCTCACTTGTCATCACAGTGAATGCAGGCAACCCTCTGAATTTTTTAACAACAAACTCATGAAGTTCACTTCTGTTTGATGCACAGCAGTCGCTGAGCAGAATTGTGTAAAAATCACTGCTTATGGCATCGAATGCTGTTGCAAGAACACAGACATTCGTGTTTATTCCGGCTAATGCAACGGTATTAACTCCAAGCTCTCTCAGGGTTAAATCAAGATCTGTTCTGAAGAAGGCGCTGAACCTTCTTTTCTCGACTATTATGTCATCTTTTCCTGGTTTGAGCTCATCAATAACCTCAACCTCCTCTGTTCCCCTTACTGCATGTTCTTTCATAAAATCGAAAAGCCAGTCGTTTTTCATGTAGCTGTCATTGGCAAAAATAATGGGAATGGAATTTTTTCTGCACTCCCTTATTGTTTCCGCTATTTTTGGAATGATCGCCCTGTGCTCATCGGTGAAAAAAGGTTCATTCCCCTTTATCATATCTATAACTATTAAAGCTGGCTTCATTCACAGTTTCCTCTTATCTATAACTCTCTTTGCCTTGCCCTCAAATCTCGGCAGACTTTCGGGCTCAAGAATCTCAACCTTCGGTGTAACATTCAGATAGCTCTTAAGTGTTTCCTTCACCTTGGATACAAGCTGGTCAGCACTAATCTTGCCCTGATACTCAGTACTTATCTCTACCTGAACCGTCATCTCATCCAAGCCCTTTTCATCCCTGTCCAGAACTATCTGGTAGTGTTCGCTCACCTCTCTTACTTGCATTAAAGCGTACTCAACATGGCTCGGGAATACATTGACTCCCCTGACTATGAACATGTCATCTGCCCTGCCTGTGATTCTTTCAATTCTCGGATGCCATCTTCCGCAGTTGCATTTTTCAAGAATCATGCTGGTTATGTCTCCAGTCCTCCACCTTATCATCGGCAGACCTTCCTTTCCAAGGACAGTAACAACAAGCTCTCCACTCTCTCCCTCTCCAAGCTGTTCTCCTGTCTCTGGATCTATAATCTCTATCAGGAATATGTCAGCCCAGAAGTGAATGCCTGCCTTCTCACTGCACTCACTGACAACAGGACCACTTATTTCAGAGGTACCGTATATGTTTATCGCATCTATTCCCGTTTTTTCCTCTATTCTCTTTCTCGTTTCCTCACTCCAGGGTTCGGCTCCAAAGAATCCCATTCTGAGTTTGGTGTCATTTCTAAGATCAATTCCCATTTTCTGTGCATACTCGGTCAGATAGAGCATGTAGCTTGGCGTACAGCAGAGCACAGTTGTACCAAGGTCGAGCATGAGCTCAATTTGCCTCTGAGTGTTTCCTGATGATGAGGGAATAACTGTTGCTCCAAGCCACTCTCCAGCATAGTGGAATCCAAGACCGCCTGTAAAGAGACCATAGCCATAGGCGTTCTGAATGATGTCTTCCTTTCTAACTCCAGCGGCATACATGGATCTTGCCAGACTTTCAGACCATAGCTCAAGATCCTCATGGGTGTATCCTGTCACAGTTGGTTTTCCAGTTGTACCGCTTGATGCATGGAGCCTGACAATCTGGGAGAGCGGAACAGCAAACATCCCGTATGGATAGGTGTCTCTCAGATACTGCTTTTTAATAAAGGGCAGCTTAGTGACATCATCAACACTCTTTATGTCATCCGGCTTGACTCCGGCCTGATCGTATAGCCTTCTGTAGAATTCAGAGTTTCTGTAGGCAAAATCAACAGTATATCTCAGCTTTTTTGCCTGCAAATCTCTAATCTCCTCTGCAAAAAGCCTCTCAACCTGCGGATTCCAGTACAGAGTATCACCTCCAAAGATAACGTTTTTTCATGAGTATTACATAGTCAATGATATAAATATCTTACCCTTTAAATTGTAAAATTTGAAATGCTTTTTTCATTAAATCGTAAAACTCAGACAGAAATGCGAAATACTCTCCAGACAAAATCCATTTCATCAGGCAGATTCGAGAGCTTCTCTTTCACAAGCTCAAGCCTTTTATCAAGCTCCATTTTTGGAAAAAGAGCATTGGACATTGCAGGAATTGAATAAAAATCAAGAACAAACTCTCTTTTAACCCTGAACACAAACTCATCTGTAACGCCATTAAGCTCCTCAACAGCTTTTTCAACCCTCTCCCATGGAAATGGAAGGCTATGCTTCAATCCAATCTCCTCAATAACCTCACTGCCATTTTCAAAGAGATCAACAAGATACGTCCCGCATACAGATCCATTATTTCTGACAACCCTCATTGCATCGCTCAATGCGTTCTCTCCATCAGGAATCAGAAAGATTACTGCATTGAAAACCGCTGCATCAAAAGAGTTATTTTTGAATGGAAGTTTGCTACCATCTCCAACCAAAGCCTCATGCAGCCTGTCTCTTGCGATTCTAACCATGTCTGATGATATGTCAAGCCCAACAACTCTCGAATCTGAGAAAATCTCTCCAAGCACTCCTGTGCCACATCCAACATCCAGTATGAGCTTTGCATCTCCAACTCTCTCCTTCATTTCTGAAGCAAGCCCTGCAAAAAACCTGTATTTTCTCTCAAAGCTGTCATAACTGGGAGTACTGATGTCAAAGTTTCTTTTTATTATCAGCTTTATTTTCCTCTCTTTTTCACCTCCTGCAATTGCAGGAATAAGAATCAATGTGTCTTCATCTCTGACTTTTTTTGTCTCAAGTTCATCCTTTTTCAACAGCTCTCCATTGAGGGAGATGTTGTAAAAACTCAGATCTGAGAGATCATTCTTTGCCTGAGGAAAAATTTCTGATATGTTCTCTATGACTTCCCTTACCGATATTTCCCCTTCAATGTTGATTTCAACTTCCTTCCCGATTTTTGATGCAAGAGGTCCCACAAATCTGACAATCATTTTCTCAGATTTCCTCCCGTTTTATTGCCTTAATGTACTTCTCAGATGAGAGCTTAATCTTTTCCCTGTTGTACTCCTCAGCGGTGATGTATCTCAATGCTCCTGTTGAGCAGAACTTTACGCATTCAGGGTCTCCATCGCAGAGATCACATTTTAGGGGCTTCTTTGTCGCAGGATCAAGAAAATTAACGCCAAATGGACAGGCTATTATGCATCTTCTGCATGCAATGCACTTCTCGTAGTCGATTATCTTGGCATTTCTAATATCAACAAAAAATGCATCAACCCTGCACGAGTTCATGCATGGGGCATCCTCACACTGCAGGCATACAAGTGGGAGCTCAAATCCCTCAAAAACATCTCTCAGCACCCTTATCCTGGATCTCTCAGGATTTATAACACCAAAATGCCTGAGTGAGCAGACTATCTCGCAGTCCCTGCACCCGGTGCAGAGTTCAGGAAATACAGCAAGCATTCTCTCCTCCATGTTCTCACCTCTTTTTCGCATCAGCTGTTTTTTCAATTACAGGAAAGCTTACCTTTGGCTTTTCTATTCCAAGTCTTGCAAGCGTCTCTTCTTTTGGAATTCCGTTTTCATCCCATCCGTGCTGTCTATAATACTCATCAAGCATTTTCTCGTATTTTTCTCTGTCAAGCTTTCTTCCCTTCATGAACGGCAGACCTCTTTTCGTCTCCTCACTGAAGTATCTCTCAGGTGGGTAGTCATCCTTTCTGCTGAATCCATTCATCACATTGAAGAGTCTTTCAATTGTATAGTTTCTCTCTGCAATCTCCATGAGCTGCTGCTTTGTCAATTCAATGCCAGTTGCATATTTTATAAGCGGGATGTAGTCTTCAAACTTTGGAGAGTTGGCTGAATTGAAAACAGTCTGGAACTTGCATATTCCAAGGCTGTCAACTATGTTGTAAAGCAGTTCATGCCACCAGACCATTATGCCCTTTGTCTCGTAGGCTGTGAAGTCACTTATTATTTTATGCCCGTATATGCTCTCGAGAACATCCTCTGGAAGCTGGAAGAGATCAATTCCCGGTCTGCTTCTCAGATGATCTGCTCCTCTCGTTGATGTAGCAATTCCCAAAGAGAAGCTCGGAATTCCTCTCTCATCAGTCAGAAGATTTGGATGATTCTTTGTCTGATTTGCGTAGTACAGAGTCTCCTCTCCAAAATGCTCTGCTGCCTTTTTAAAGCCTTCAGCCAGAATGTTTCCTATACCCTCTCTCTCAACTATCATTCTTGCAAGCTCAATAACAGCCTCCTCATCACCCCATTCCAGCTTGAGTCCAAATGTATCCTTTTCGGTTATGTAACCCCTCTGATAGAGCTCAAATGCCCATGCCACAGTTGTTCCCATTGAAATTATATCTACGCCCCATTTATTGCAGAGAGCATTTCCCTTTATCACAAACTCCCAGTCGTAAATCCCAACTCCAGTCCCAAATGCTCCTGCGGCAGCATATTCGGGACCTTCAGTTGTCAGGCCTGCATTCTTTCCTTCCCTGATCTTTACCCTGTGTCTGCAGTGAACGCTGCATCCAATGCACGCCACCATCTTCATGCCATACTTCTCAAGATTTTCAGCTTCAAGCGGAGACCCCTCTTCTCCGGGTGTATTGTACTGCCAGTTCAGCGTTCCAATGAATCCTGTCGTGTATGAAACATCATAAAGCAAAGGAGTTCCAAGCCTCCCAAGAGTTTTTGCCCATTTCGTGCTTCTAGCTCTTGTATCAACCTCAAGAGCATATCTGAGCAGATTTTCAGGATCATGCACTTCAATGTCTATGGCTCCAC
>JALURI010000115.1 GCA_027016965.1 Geoglobus sp. | reverse complement strand
TTTCAGTAATCATCATAGGACATGCTGGATCTGGAAAATCACTCCTGACCAAGAATTTTTCCCGATATCTCCTAAATCAGGGGTACAGTATTGCACCAGTCAATCTCGATCCCGCATCTCCACCAGGATACGCGACCAAAGCAGACATCAGGGATTTTGTGAAAACAGAGGAAGTGATGCAGAAATACTCTCTCGGAGTGAATGGGGCACTTCTCAAATCAATGGAAATTGGAATGGAGCACATTGATGATCTCTGCATCAATGGCGAACATGATTTTGTTCTTTATGACACCCCGGGACAGCTTGAGCTTTTTGTGTTCACAGAATTCGGAGAGAGGCTTGTGAAAAGGATTGAAGACCACTGTGCATGTGTTTTCATTGCAGACTCATCCAGAATAAAGGGTGCCGCCCAGTACTCTGCCACGATTTCACAATCAGCTGTCGTTTCAGTTATGCTTGGGGTTCCAGCATTAACTGCATTCAACAAATCAGATCTGAAAGAAGTGAAAGACTCAGAATACTATCTGGGGAAGCTCAAAGATGAGGGTGTGCTGGGAGAATACTTCGAACCTCTTCTGAAGTTTGTGGAGCTTACAAGCACGATTTACAAGCCGATTAAAATTTCTGCAAAGACAGGTCATGGTTTTTACGATCTGTTTACAGCAATAAATGAGGTTTTCTGTGCATGTGGAGACCTCAGCTGATAAAAGCAAATGTTTTAATACGCTGCGATAAAAAATATGGGATGATGCTTGTACCGGGAACCAACGGAGAGCTTGCCATAAAAATCTCAAGAAAGTTTGGAAAAAACCCTGAATTCATCCAGATTGAAAGGTTCCCCTACGGAGAAAAATATGTCAGAATCCCTTTTGAGGTGCCAAAAAGTGCTGTTGTTGTCAACACATTTCATCCCAATCCCGATGAGATAATTTTTGAATCAAGGCTCATTGGTGAAACTCTCAAGGATAAAGGGGCAAAGGAGCTCGTTTTGGTTGCCCCATATCTGGCATACTCAAAGAGAAAAACAACAATATTTGGGGAGGCGGATTCTCTCGATACTGCCATGAACATACTGGATGTTTATGACAGGATCATTACAGTGGATTTTTATGGAAAGACTGCCAGAGTTGAAAATGTTTCAGCCATGCCACTGCTTGCAGAGTACATCTCAAGAGAATACAGCATAGATAATCCTGTTGTTCTGGGACCGGATGAGATTTCCTCAAACTGGATTGATACATTTGCCGATATTCTCGGTGGTGAGCCGGGAATAATAAGAAAAATCAGAATAGACGCCGAGAATGTTGTGGTTTCAACCATAAGCGGTGATGTTGATGGAAGGGATGTTGTTATTGCAGACGACATAATAGCAACGGGAGCAACAGTGATACAGTCAGCAAAGAAGCTAAAATCCATAGGGGCAAGGAGAATTTTTGTTGCATCTACCCATGCCCTCCTGAACAGAGAGGTCTATGCTGAGATGCTCAAGGCAGGTGTGGAGGATATTGTTTCAACAGATACCGTGATAAGTCTTGTCTCGAGAGTGAGCGTGGCGGAACTTTTAGCAGAGGCAATCTGACCCCCTTTATTTCATGTGGAAGTCAAAAATAAAAATTCATGAGAGCTATTATACTGATCGAAGTTTTTATTTCATTTTTTCAAGGACAATGGCTGGACAAACTCTTTTAACTCCGTCAATCTTCCCTATGACATCAGATATTATTTTTGTAAGTTCGTCTCCATCCTTTGCCCATATCTCAACCATCAGCATGTGGTCACCACTGGTTATGTAAACGTTCCTTGCAAAGTCAAATTCCATAACCTTTTTTGCCACATCAAGAAACTTGTCAGGCTCTGTGTCTATGCCTGTAAGGGAGACGCTGTTATAGCCGAGCATTGATGGATTGACTACAGTTGTATACCCTTTTATAACTCCCCTCTCTTCAAGGTTCTTGAGTCTCTTTCTTACGGCTGCTTCAGTAATTCCAAGCTTTTTGGCTATTTTTGTAAGCGGTGTTCTTGCATCCTTTGTGAGCATGCTGATGATCGTCCAGTCCTTATCATCCATATGCCTATTTCTTTATCGAATAGTATAAAATCTTTTCCCAGAAATACACATATTCGAAAAATTTTTTATGACATCTTTCCCCATATTTGTTGTGGCGATAACATGGGAGAGATGACGAAAAGGTTCCTCGGCGAGGCTTTCGCAGGAGAGAGCCAGGCACACATGAAGTACCTTATCTTCGCAGACAGAGCGAGAGAAGAAGGGTTCAACAATGTTGCAAGACTTTTTGAGGCGATAGCCTTTGCCGAATTTGTCCATGCAAGAAATCACTTTGAAGCTCTTGGCAATCTGAGTGAAACCACAGATAATCTTCAGGTGGCGATAGATGGAGAAAACTGGGAAGTAAATGAAATGTATCCTGCGTACAATGCGGTTGCTGAACTTCAAAATGAGTCCAAAGCCAGGAGAAGCATACATTATGCTCTTGAAGCTGAAAAGATTCATTCAGCCCTCTACACAAAGGCAAAACAGTCTGTTGAAGAGGGAAGAGACATTGACATCGGAGAAATATACCTCTGCAGCATATGCGGATACACTACAGACTCAAAGGTGGACAGGTGCCCTGTTTGCGGTGCGGGTCCTGACAAATTTAAAAAGTTCTGATTTTAAATCCATTATCATTTTAAATCTTTTTTTAATTCTTAACTGCATGCTGTATCTGATAATTCTGAGCACTGTCGCTGTGAGCCTGGCTTCACTGGTAGGTATTCTCACAATTGCCATGAATAGAGAGAACATGTGGGGAATCATATTCATTCTTGTGAGCTTTGCAGCTGGAGTTCTTCTTGGAACCTCTTTTTTCCATCTTCTCCCGGAATCATCATCTGAACTTGGACTGGAAAATGCTGTCAGAATCTTTATAATCGGATTTACCTCGTTCTACCTCCTTGAAAGGATAATCAGATGGAGACACTGCCACGAGGTTGAATGTCAGATTCATCCTGTTTCAAGGCTGGCTTTAATTGGTGATAGTATTCACAACTTCATAGATGGGGTTGCAATTGCAATTGCCTACGTTGTTGATGTTAATCTTGGCATAATGACAACCATAGCTGTTGTTGCTCACGAAATACCTCAGGAGCTTGGAGATTTTGGTGTGCTTGTGTTTGGAGGATATACTGTAAGAAAAGCCCTCCTCTTCAATTTCCTTACCGCAATGACAGCAATTTTCGGAGCACTGCTTGGATACTTCTTTGTTGCCGAGAAGTACCTGCCCTATATTATCGCATTTGCGGGAGGGAACTTCACCTACATTGCCACAAGTGATCTGATTCCAGAGCTCCACAAGGAAACAGATCTTGGAAAATCCTTCGCAAGTTTTATTGTGTTTGTTTCAGGTCTGATTCTTGTTTATCTGCTTGGAGTTCTCCTTGGATAGGTCTGATTTCTTTTTTGCTATCATTATTTCCGTTGATTTTATAATGGCAAAGACTTCATCTCCCTGCTTGAGTTCCATATCTCTTATGGCTTCAGAGGTTATCAGAGACTTAAGCACTGCAGGTGTCTGAATCTCAATCTCAACCTTTCCCGCAACGCCTTCAACACTTACGCTCCTGACAACACCCTTCAATCTGTTTCTTGCAGAGAGCTTTACCCCAAGAAGGCCCCATTCATTCTCGTAAGTCTCCCCTGAGATTTCCATGAATTCTTCAACCCTTTTGAACTCTTTAAGCAATTCTTTTCCAAAATCTGTCAGCTCAGCTCTTCCACCTTTTCTGCCTCCTCTGTAAGTTTTAACCACCTCTCTTCCGGTAATATCCTCAATTTTTTTTATATATCCCCACACATATCTGTAAGACATTCCAAGATGCCTTGATGCTGAGGAGATGGATCCATGCCTGTCTACTGCTTCAAGTATTTCTCCTCCACCTTTTCCAAGCACATGCATTCCGTCTTTCTCAAACCACACCCTGAGCTTGGGGGTGAGTTCTTCCTTTTCCTTCACCAAAAAGACTTGTGTGCTGAAATAGATAAAGGTTGTTTTGCGAGGCAGGATTGAGTTCAGCAAAAATCACAAAACTATTCTACCTGAGGATGCAAGCATGTTTGAGTCTATCAGCTCATCCTTTCTTTCAAATTCAGTTGCAAGTCTTATTGCCCTATCAAGCTCCTCAATCATCCTCTCTTTTTCTTCTGGAAGTCTTCCTGAGACACCTGCATAGAAAATCCCGTCTCTGTTCCACAGATAATTGGAGATGTGATCAGAAAAGAGGATGGTTTCACATTCAATGTTCTCAACAAAAAGCCTTACTTCCCTCAATCTCGTGACCGGATCAATAGGAGCATAATTTCCTTTTCTCATTCTGTACCAGAGAATGGTATTGGGAATGACAGTTACAGTTCTGAGTCTGACAAAATCCGGCTCAATTACGTTAACAGCCCTTGCACTGTTCAGTGCATGTTCCTCCCACCTTTCTGTTATTCCTGAAAGAATATACAGTGATACCTCAAAACCTGCTCTCTTTGCCTTTTTTCCACCTTCAACAGCCTCTCTGAATGTTATTCCCTTCTTTATCACCTCAAGTGTTTCATCATCTCCAGATTCAAGACCGAAATGAAGTCTCGTCAGGCCCGAATTCCGAATTTCTTTCAGTGTTTTGATGCTCATGGAGGATGCGGTTTTCAGCCTTGCATAGCTGGTGATTCTCTCAGGATTGAGCTTTTCAACTGCAAATTCTGCAATCTCTGCAATATCGGGATGAATAAGGTTGTCTGAGTCTCCAAAAAACACTGTATTTGAATGCATAAACTTTGATGCAGCCAATATATCTTTTTTTACATCCTCTGTATCCCTGATCTGGAATTTTTCTGTTTTGTACATTCCGCAAAATGCACATCTGTTCCAGGGACAGCCCCTTGTAACCCTGATGAGAAT
>JALURI010000114.1 GCA_027016965.1 Geoglobus sp. | reverse complement strand
TATTATTCGCAATGTTTAAAAACTCACTCCCCTTGAAAGAACGATTGGCATGTGCGGAATAGTTGGAATTCTCTCAAAAAACAGAAGAGAGGATCTCGGATCTCTCGTTATTGAAATGATGAGCCGTCTTCAGCATAGAGGGAGAGATGGAGCAGGAGTTGCTCTCTACGGCGGAATCAGTCTGAAAGATGACGAATATCTCATAAGACTTGAAATACAGGGGGAAAATGAAGAAAGAAAAAAGCTTATCAATGCTGTTGAGGATATTATGAATCATTACGGTGATATAACGTCAGTATCCAGTATTGTTGAGGATTTTGAGTATTACATAACAGATTTTCTGGTTGAAGGGGTTGAATTCAGGCAAATAAAAAAACTTGCTCTTGAAATTCAGGAACTGGAAAATGTTGCTGTTCTCTCAGCAGGTAAATTTGAGATGTTCAAAGACGTTGGAACAATAAAAAAGGTTGATGAAGTCTACAGAGTTTCCGAAAAAAATGGAACCCATGCAATAGGGCATATAAGGTTTTCAACTGAAAGTGGAGTGGACAGGTATCATGCTCACCCCTTCCAGAGCTTTCTCTATCCTGATATAACTGTTGTTCATAATGGACAGATAACAAACTACTGGAACACAAGAAAGAAGCTTGAGGCAAAGGGTCATTACTTCACGACAGATAACGACACAGAGTGCATTGTTCATTACATTGCAGACAAACTTATTGACGGATTCTCCTTAGGAGAGGCTCTTGAAAGTGCCGTAAAAGATTTAGATGGTCCATTTGCATTCATTATTGCTACCCCAAATGAGATTGGTATAGCAAAAGACAAGCTGGGATTAAGACCAGCCATGGTTGCTGAGAGTAGCGATCTATTTGCAATCTCAAGTGAAGAGGTTGCTCTCGAACCTCTCGGCTTGGAGACGGAATATCTTGCCCCGGGGGATTATAGAGTCTACAGGATGTGATTACAATGGAAATTGATTGCACCAGTCTTAAGGTTAGAGAAATCAACAGAATGATCAAGGAAGCTGTGAAAAATGGAGAAAATGAGATTGCTTTAAAGAATCCAGGAGCCAAGCATTATCTTGTTGCCGGAGTTGTTGGAGATGTTGAGATACACGTCGAAGGCAGCGTTGGATATTTTGCAGGAACCATGATCCACGGGGTTAGAATTGTTGTTGACAGAAATGCAGGGTGGTTTCTTGGAGATAACATGACAGACGGATATATAGAGGTGAAGGGTACTGCTGGAGACGGTGTGGGTCAGGGTATTTACGGTGGAACCATAGTTATCAGAGGAAATGCTGGAGCCAGGACAGGAGAGATAATGAAGAACGGAACAATAATAGTCGGCGGGAACAGCGATTTCATGACAGGACTTTACATGATGGGAGGCAGAATGGTTGTTCTCGGCAATCTCAGGGGTATGGCAGGAGAGAGTATTGTTAGAGGTGCGATATACTTCAAGGGAGAGGTTGACAGCCTCGGAAAGAATGCGAAGGTTGTTGAGATAAATGAGGAGGATGAGGAGTGGCTTAAGGAGGTTTTGAAGGCTCATAATTTTCCCTCTCAAACTCAGGAATTCAGGAAGATTGTTCCGATAAAGAAGAGGTTTGTTTACGGAAGCGCTCCATCGGAGGAGGGTTAGATGGTATTTGAAATAACCATTGACAGAGAGAGATGCATCAGGTGTTTGAGATGCGTCAGATACTGTCCAACTGGAGCTCTGGCTGAAGAGGACAAGATGCCTGTTGTGAAGGATCAGGTTGCATGTGTTGGGTGTGGCAACTGCGTTGATGTATGTCCTGCCGCAGCAATTCAGGTTTCCGGGACTTCAGATGTAGAAGACAGAGGTATATGGAGCAGAAATATTGTTCATGAGATTTGGAGAAAGTCTGAGACTGGAGAGTATCTTGTAAGGGGAACAGGAGCAACAAGACCTGTGCCCCATTTTGAAGAGCTTGTCATTCTTCCAGCCCAGACATCAAGACCTCCCATAGACAAATACAGGGAGCCCTGCAATACAAGGGTTGTCATTGGAAGCAGATTTGCGGAACAGCCTCTGGTTCTCGACACGCCAATAATGGTTGCTGCAATGAGCTATGGTGCGGTAAGCCTTGAGGCAAAGGTAGCAATAGCAAAAGGAACTGCAATGGCTGGAACCGCAACAAACACCGGAGAGGGAGGTATGCATCCTGAGGAAAGGAAGAATGCGAAATACCTAGTAGCACAGTATGCAAGCGGAAGATTTGGTGTGTCGTCAAAGTATCTCAACTCAGCAGATGCCATTGAAATAAAAATTGGACAGGGTGCCAAAGCGGGAATGGGTGGACATTTGCTTGGGGAGAAGGTGACCGAGGACATAGCGAGAATAAGAGGCATTCCACCCGGCACAGATGCTTTATCGCCAGCAAGACATATGGACATTATCGGGCCTGAAGATCTTGCAATGAAGATAGAGCAGCTCAGGGAAATAACAGACTGGAGAATACCCGTGGCTGTCAAGTACTCTGCAGGCAGGGTTTCTGATGATGTGAAGATTGCTGCAAAGGCTGGAGCGGACATAGTTGTGGTTGATGGAATGCAGGGGGGCACAGGAGCAACTCCCGATGTTGTTGCAAATCATGCTGGTGTTCCAACAATTGCAGCTATAGTTCAGGCTGATGAGGCTTTGAGGGAGATTGGACTGAGAGACGAGGTCAGCCTTGTTGCTGCTGGAGGCATAAGAACGGGTGCAGATGTTGCCAAGGCAATAGCCCTTGGGGCAGATGCAGTGCAGATTGGAACCGCAGCGTTAATTGCTTTAGGCTGCACTGTCTGCAGACAGTGTCATCTCGGTAAGTGTCCGAAGGGGATAGCCACCCAAGACAAAAGATTGAGAAGAAGATTAGACCCTGAAAAAGGAGGAATAAGAGTTTACAACTACATCAAAGCCATGACAGAGGAGATAAAAATCCTGACCCAGCAGGCAGGAAAGACAGATGTCAGAAATCTGGAAAAAGAGGATTTAAGGGCTTTAGAGATAAACGTCTCAGCAATAACCGGTGTAAAGCTGGCGGGATGGGATAAACCCCTCAGATTCTGAATTTTGTTTTTTGCCGGGTTTTAATACAATTCATTTTCTTCTCAGTTTTTTCCGTAATTTGATGTAAACACTTTTGCCGTTGATTTTTGAGGTGGTGAGCTTTCACTCTGACTGATCATTTTTAACTGCATGTTTATTAACGAAATCAATCATGTTTTCATAACTCTTTGTTATTCAATCTCAACATTATCGACTCCCCTCGGTAGTTATTACCTCACCTTCTGATTGTCGCCAGTATAGAACTTTGAAATGAAGAACGCTCAAAATTTTTCATTTACTCTCAAATTGTGACCAGCCTCTCAAACTAATTCTAAAATTTTTTTAAAACTGCATTAAGATAAGAAAAATTTATAAAGCCATTATCAAAGGACGGTTAAAAATATTTAGGTGATAAGATGGATGTGGAGCAGGCGAAGAACCTTCTTAAGGAGAAGGAAGTAAAGCAGGTACTTTGTGCTTTTGCAGATGTGAGAGGGTATCTGCAGACTTTCAGCATTCCAGCAAGAAAGTTCATTGACGGGAGTGCTTTCGATGGAATTGGCTTTGACGGGTCATCCATAAGGGGGTACAAGTCGATAAATGAGAGCGACATGGTATGGATGCCCGATGTTTCAACCCTCAGAATCGTTCCATGGGAGGATGATCCAGCCCAAAAAACGGCAATACTGTTCGGTGATGTTTACGAGGCTTTTGGTGGCGGGCAGAGCGATGTAGATCCAAGAGGATATGTGGCAAAGAAGGTTGAAAAGAAGCTGGGTGAAGATGGTCTGTCTGTAATTTTCGGGCCTGAGATCGAGTTCTTTGTTTTTGAAAGGGTAGATCCCACAAAGCTCATATACGACCTCTGGGTATCACCCAATGGTGGAGAGGGAGACAGCTGGGGGCCTCCGAGAGTTGTTCCGGAAAGTCCTGAATTGGTGTCAGGAGGATTTGTGATAAGACCAAAGGAAGGCTACTTCAGACCTCCACCTGAGGACACAACAGTTGCATACAGGAACGAGCTTGTTGAAATTCTTGAGGCATTTGATGTTTTGGTTGAATACCACCATCATGAGGTTGCAACAGCTGGTCAGGTTGAGCTTGACTTCGAGCCAAAGACACTTGTGGATGTTGGAGATGCATTTTTCTACTACAAGTTTGCAGCAAAGAATCTGGCTGCGATGTATGGGATGTTAGCAGTCTTCATGCCAAAGCCATTATATCTCGACAATGCAAGTGGAATGCATGTTCACCAGAGCCTCTGGGAAGGAAAGCCTTTTGAGGGTACAAACATCTTTGCAGACCCTGATGATGACTTCATGCTGAGCCAGAAGGCAAGATACTACATTGGTGGTTTGCTTGAGCATGCCAGAGCACTGACAGCACTGTGTGCTCCAACTGTAAACAGCTACAAGAGACTCGTTCCGGGATTTGAAGCACCAATATATGTCTGCTGGAGCCCGAGAAACAGAAGTGCACTGGTTAGAGTTCCCATGTACCACAGGAAAGCATCGGCAATAAGGCTTGAGTACAGAGGTGTTGATCCGAGCACAAATCCATATCTCTCCATGTCAGCCATGGTTGCTGCAGGAATGGATGGTATAAAGAAGAAGATTGAGCCCGGAGATCCGGTAATGGATGATGTTTATGAACTGAGTGAGAGCAAGAAGAGAGAGCTTGGAATTGGAGAGCTTCCAACCACACTGAGAGATGCTTTAGACCATCTTGCAACAGATGAGGTCATTCAGGATGTGCTTGGCTCGCACATATTCGATGCATTCATGGAGATCAAGATAGATGAGTGGAACCAGTACTGCCTCTATATCACCCCGTGGGAGTACATGAAGTACTTGGACATTTAAATATAGACATTTAAAT
>JALURI010000113.1:3346-4959 GCA_027016965.1 Geoglobus sp. | reverse complement strand
AGTGTACAGGTAAATGAAACTGTCGTAAAAACATCATCTGGAGCTGTATTTCATGCAGACATCTCAAGAGTTTCAAATCCTGCAAACTCAATCAAAAAGTTAAAGAAGTACGGGTTTCTTGTTCTTGGAGCAGAACCCAAGGGGAAAAGCATTGAGGAAGTTCAGCTTGAATTTTCCCTTGCCCTTGTCATAGGTGGTGAGGATGAGGGGATATCAAAGCCTGTCAGAAAGCAGTGTGATGAACTTGTTGCGATCCCATCTCACGGGAGAATTGATTCCCTCAATCTGTCATGCGCTTCAGCCGTTCTGCTTTATGAAATCAGGAGGAGGATAAAATGAATGGTGTTTTGTTTGCCATACTTGCAGCGTTGCTGTGGGGATTTGTGCCTGTGCTTGATAAAACTGCTCTTCAGAGTGGCATTTCAATTTACTCTGCAATTCTGATTCGAGCCATCGGCTCTGTTGTGATAATGGGGCTGGCTGTGGTTTACAGCGGTGGATTCAGGCCGGATGAATTCAGCATTAAGAGTGTCAGCCTTTTGCTTGTTGCCGGAGCCATTGCTGGCGGAATTGCCATGATTGTTTACTTCATGGCTCTTCAGAAGATAGGGGCTGCGAGAACAATTCCAATAACATCCATATATCCCCTCTTTACAATCATATTTTCTCTGATTATACTCAGAGAGCAGTTCAACATGGTGAACGTTTTTGCAGGCACAGCCCTCATAGTTGCCGGACTGATAGTCCTTCAGAGGTGAGGATATGGACATAGAGGGGTTCGCAAGAAGATACATTGAGGATAAAGGGCTTGAGAAAAAGCTTGCAGAGAGAATTCTTGAATTCAAGGATGTTGATAAAGAGAGAGCCATTAAAATTGCAAGAGCAGTCATAACTGAGGTTAAAAATGCCTACTCAAAGAGCAGCTGGCTTCTTGACTATCATAAAAGTGGAGTTACAATGGGCAGGTTTGGGGTTGGGAGCAGAGGGGCAGGTGACTTCTATGTGCACTCAAAAATTGCGGAAATGTGTGGAGATGCTGTTGTCAGTTCAAAGGATCTGGATGATGCAGGAGTGATCAGGGCTGGAGATTACTTCATTTCCATTGCTATTGACGGCATTCACTCAAGACTGAGCGAGTTTCCATTTATTGCGGGCTTTCATGTCACAAGGGCAGCAATGAGAGATATTCTCGTAATGGGTTCCAAGCCACTTGCTCTCTTCTCAGACATACACATCGCCGATGATGGAGATGTCTCAAAGATATTTGATCATATTGCCGGAATTACAGCTGTAAGCGAGCTTACGGATGTGCCATTAATTGCGGGCAGTACGCTGAGAATCGGAGGTGATATGGTTATAGGGGAGAGAATGACAGGGGCTGTTGGATGTGTGGGGATTTCGGATTTCATAACCCCAAGAAGAAATGCAAAGCCCAAGGATGTGATCATTCTGACAGAGGGTGCAGGAGGGGGAACCGTTGCAACCACAGCAATCTACTACGGAATGCATGAGGTGGTGAATGAGACAATAAATCTTGATTTCATATTCTCAGCCCTCTCCCTGATTGACTCAGGAATCGCAAGGAAGGTTCATGTAATGTCTGACGTCACAAA
>JALURI010000113.1:0-3336 GCA_027016965.1 Geoglobus sp. | reverse complement strand
AGGTGATGCGGAGGAGATCTCAAAGGCAAGTGGATGTGCTTTATACTTTGAGACTGAGAAGATAAGGAGTCTGGTAAACAGAAGAGTCCTCGAAATGCTTGAAAGTCTGGAAATAGACTTCATGGGTGTCTCGATTGATTCCTTGATGGTGATGTGTAATGAGACTGTGGCTGATGAGGTTGTAAAAGCAATAAACAGATCTGGTGTGAAAGCGGACATTGTTGGGTGGGTAGAAAAAGGGAAAGGAGCATTTTCTGTTGATGATGGAAAAACAAAGCCGTTAAAGCCAAGATTCAGAGAATCAGCCTACACACCGATAAAGAAGCTTGTTGGGGAGGAAAAACCTGAGGACTTTGATGAGATGAGAAAATCCATAGACAGGGCTTTTAATGCTGCTCTGGAAAAAAAAAGAAGAGTTGTTGAGATGCTAAGACGGAAGATCCCAGTTGGATGAGGGATCTTTTTCTATGTACTTTTCAACCAGTCTCTTTTCAATATCAACTTCAAAGTAGTTTGCAATGCTGAGTATTGTAAAAAGGCAGTCTGCAAGCTCTTCCTTTATCAATTCTTTTTCAGATTTTCTCACCGCTTCAGCAAGTTCTCCTGCTTCCTCAAAGAAAACTGCAAGCAGAAAGAGTGCTCCTGATTTTGAATCGGTTTCGTAGTATTTTTCTCTTATTCTAAGCATCAATTCTGAAAGCTCCATAACGCAGGCATTGCAGAACATGGAATAAACCTTTTCAAAAAATTGTGGGGGAAAGTGATATATCTCATGCCTGGAAATTAAGTTCATGAGGTATGAAATTCTGGCAAAACCCAGCTATTCTCTCCTGAAGCTGTATTTAGACCGCGATGAGGAAGTAATGGCTGAAACCGGAGCAATGGTGTTCATGGACGGTGTCAGGCTTAAAACCGAGATGAAAGGCGGGATTTTTGGCGGGCTGAAAAGGGCCATAGGTGGAGAGTCATTCTTTGTCAACAGGTTTGTTGCGGAGAGAAACAACGCCATTATCGGGCTTGCACCATCATACCAGGGAGATGTAACTCAGATTGATGTCAAAGGAATGCTATATGCTCAGAGTGGGGCATTTCTGGCTGGATCTCCTCACCTTGATGTCTCGACAAAATGGGGTGGCGCTAAAACATTCTTTGCCGGAGAGGGACTGATTCTGCTTAAAATTGAGGGATCTGGAGATGTTTTTCTTTCATCCTTTGGTGGAATTGAGGAGCTTGAGGTTAATGGAGAACTTGTTATTGACACCGGCCATATTGTTGCATTTGAGGAGGGGCTTGATTTTACAATTTCAAGGGCCGGTGGACTGAAAGCCACTCTGCTGAGCGGAGAAGGTCTGGTTGCAAGATTCAGAGGAAAGGGTAAAGTGTGGATTCAAACAAGGTCAGTTTCAGACTACATAGGGTGGTTAGCATCACTCATACCAAGCAAGGATTGATCTTAGATCAATCAGCTTTGGCATAATCCTGAGGAAAAAATAAATTCAAAGGTCTTTTTCGATTTTATCTACAGTCCCCTTTTCTCTTTCTATGAACAGATCTTTGCAGCTTTGACGTTAAGCTCAAGACCGTCCAAAGCATTCAGTGTAGAGTGGTATGTAACCTCCTTAAGAGATTCGTAACAACTCTGTGAACCCATGCGCTTTCTTTTCAAACATTCAGTCCAAGAATTCTTGCAGCATTCAGTCCGAGAATTTTCTTTTTTGCCCTCTCACTGATTGGAAGTGACCGGATGTCCCTGATGTTCCTCTTTATGTCTGCACTTGGAAAATCGCTTCCAAAAATGACTTTATTCTCAAGCTCCTCCAGCCTTGGAAAGTATTCAAGCAGCTTTTTTGGAGGCAGTCCAGAGATTTCAAGGTAAATATTATCATGAAGTCTTGCAAGCATGAAGGCAGTATCATACCATATTCCCCTGCCTGAGTGAGCCATTACTATCGTCAGATCAGGGAAATCAACCGCAACATCGTCAAGATGGATCGGATCTGCATACTTCTGCCTGACATTCCTAAAAACAGATGTGCCGGTGTGAAACATAACTGGAATCCTGAGATCTGAACATTTCTCGTAAAGTCTGTAAACTCTCGCTTCATTTGGATAGAAGTACATGTATGAGGGCAGAAGCTTAAGCCCCCTGCATCCCATCTCGTAGGCTTTTTCCATCTCCTCAACTATGTTGCGAGATGTGTTGGGGTTTATGGATGCAAATGGTATAAATCTCTCCTCATCCCTGCAAAACTCAGCAACATACTCATTTCTGACAATTCCCGTGGCAGCAGGAGCATTTTCTGCCAGAATGACAGCATATCTAACATTGGCATCATCCAGTATTTTGATAAGCCTCTCCCTCGTCATTTCCTTCGTGAAATCAAAGTTCGGATTTGATTTTTTCAGAAAGTCCATAACCCAGGGATGCCAGTCATTCTCATACACATGCACATGGAAATCGATGAACATCAGGTTTCAGTTCTCATCTTGGTTAAATTTTTTTCTGCAATCGTGAAGCAGGAAAATGGTATGGAAATACACCTGATGATATCGGAGTTCTTCATATCAGATGCAATCTATCGTCTGTGAGTTTGAAATCCAAATACCCATCTGTGTTTGGCAGGTTAAGAGTTCTGGAAATGTGATGTATTTCGCCTTTTTGATTGCCATCAGATTACGATGCAAGGTGGCAACAGGTTTATAAAGCATCAAAACCAGAACATCTATCGTGACTACGCTAACAGCCCTCATGTGGAAGGAAATAGATCAGTACGTTTCAAAATGTCCCGAGCTTGAGGTTGCGAGTTGTGGCGATACAATAGAGGAGGCTCTGGAAAACCTCAAAGAGGCTGTGGAACTTTATCTCGAGAACGCGAAAGAGCTCGGAATTCTTGATGATGAACTCGAAGCTGTTTTCAGCAAGAAGTTCGTTACAACTTTTGAAGTTACTATTTGAGAAGTTCCAGAAACTCTTCTTTGCTCAATCCCGCCTGCTTTAGAATGGAAAGTAGCGTACCTCTGGGAATATTCTTTTTTTCTCGGGATTATCACGAGCCTGTGTTTTATTACATCACTGAAGGACACTATCGGCAGTTTAGCCATTGTAAATTTAGAAAAACGAGAAAAATATAACTATTGTGGGGAGTTTTTGGAAAGTACGGGATAATCTCGGTTTATTATCCTGTTAAAATTAGTTTCGCAATCCAAGTATTGTTCCGATCCGGTTGTTTTGTGCTTGAAGAAAAAGAGTTTTTAAAGTATTGAACAAAATTGTAAACGCATGCAGGTTCAGGCTGAGCTGAGCGAAGAATACATTGATTGAAAAACCACCTGTAA
>JALURI010000112.1 GCA_027016965.1 Geoglobus sp. | reverse complement strand
TCCCTACCCTCCATTATGGCAGTAATCGAACTTTTCGCAACACTGAGAGAGAGGTATGGAAAAAGAGCTGAGGTAGATGCAAAAACACTTGAAGATGCCGTAAAAAAAGCAGAAAAGATATTTGGTGAAGGATTTTACAGTGAGGTTTTTAATGAAAGCGGTGGACTGAGGGATGACAGAATTATTCTGATAAATGGGAGGAATGTCAAGGATCTGGGTGAGATCCCTGAGCTGAAAAGAGATGACAAAATTACAATATTTCCGCCAATTGCAGGGGGTCAGTATTTCAGACTTTCAAGATCCTCTCCTCCATAAAATATTTCCTGAACCATCTCATACACATCATCCATACCCGCTCCTGTGAGAGATGATACAGGCACGACGGGTCTTATCAGTCCCGCTTCCCGCATCATGTAAAACAGATCTCCAGACAGGTCTCTTTCCTCCATGATGCCGGTGTGAAGCCTATCAGGGTCCTTGCTCCACTCGACTATTCTTTCAACAACGTGCTCAGACAGCATATCAATTTTACTCAGAGCAGGGATTTGAGGTATTTTCAGCCTGAAAACAGATGAAGAGTACATGAAAATCATGGAAATAAATCCTGAAGGTCTTTGAGAGATTACAGGGTCAAAGAGATACACGCCCACAGAGCTGTTTTTTCCAAACTCATTTATCACAATCTCACTGCTCGTTCTGAAGGTAAACAGTTCCATCTGTCCTGGAGTGTCAATTATCACGTATTCGGCACTGTAAAGATCCAGCTCATCAACCATGTCTCCTGCCTTGGTTGCAATAAGATCTGCAGAGATTATCTGGGCACCATTTGGTCCAACTCTGTATTTTTCCATGATGTCTGCTGTTGTAAACCATTCTCTCACATCCACATCCGGAATGTATGGCAGAAAATCAGCTCCCGGATCAAGATTAACTATTGCATGATCTATTCTCTTAACATCCAGGTAATCTGAAAAAGCCTTTGTAAAGTAGGACTTTCCGCAGCCGGCAGTGCCTATGACAAACAGGTAAATTTTATCTCCCATCACTTTGAAATGTGTGATCAGGTATATAACCCTTAACAGAAAAACAATTTGATTAACCATCATCTTTTCACGGATTTTCAAAAATCGAGAAGATATATAAAAATGCATGAGAAGTTATAATCGAGGTGGTTAAAATGGGAAAACTTGCAATTGTTCTCGCAAGTGGCGAGCTTGAGAAGATTCAAGCGGCGAGTATAATAGCGAGCGTTGCATCAACTCTCGGTAATGAAGTGATCATTTTTGCAACAATGGATGGCTTGATGGCTTTCAAGAAAGATATCGTGGAAAACAAGGCGTGGAAAACTGCTGGAGATCTCGGGAAGGGTATGCTTGAGACCGGTGTTCCTCTCTTCATTGACACACTGAAACAGGCGAAGGAGATAGGAAATCTTAAAATATATGCCTGCGGAATGATAATGGATATGCTTAAAATGAAGACAGAGGACTTTGTGGACATATTTGATGATGTTGTAGGTGTCTCAGCATTTCTGGGAATGGTGGAGGATGCAAAGGTCCTCTTCATCTGAGTTTTGAGGTGGTGACGATGGAAGTTGAATCAGACAGGGTCATAGATGCAAGGGGGAGTTACTGCCCCGGACCATTGATGGAACTTATCAAGGCAATCAGGGAAGAGGATGTTGGAAAGGTCATTGAAGTGTGGTCAAGTGATGAAAGCTCTGCCAAGGACATTCCTGAATGGATAAAAAAAGCAGGACATGAACTTATTGGTGTTTTCAGGGAATCAGACTACTGGAGAATTGTTGTTAAGAAAACAAAATAACTTTTCTATTTTTTGGCAACCGGATCCAGAATAACACCGAAAGAGGTTCCGGGACTCAGAGAGGCTGGTCACTGATTCTATGATATGGCTGGATCAGTAAGACTGAGGTCAGCTCTCGCAAATTTCAAAGGCGGAAATATAGTTGTGAGTGTTATTGGTGTGCCCCATAAATGTCCTGTTGCCCCAATAGAAGTTGCCTTTATTCTCCACCACTCCCTTAAAAGAAGGGGAATCAGAGATAAAAGCCAGATAGTGTACACATATCCTATAAACAAGATTTTCATAATGTATCCTGTAATTGAGATGATTGAGCCAATGTTTGAAGAAAAAGGAATTGAGTCAAGGACGTTCTTCAATCCAATTGAAATAAGTCCGAGGATAAAAAAATAATTACCCTTGAGGAGGAAGAGGAGAATTTTGATCTGCTCATAGCAATACCCTCTCACATGGGTGCAAAGGTTATAGAAGATTCTGGACTCGGTGATAGGGGAGGATGGATTCCGACAGACAGGTATACGCTGAGAGTAGAAGGTTATGAAAATGTTTACGCCCCTGGTGATGCAACAAATCTCCCTGTAAGCAAGGCTGGCAGTGTTGCCCACTTTCAGGCTGAAGTTGTTGCAGAGAATCTTGCAGCCGAAATTGAGGGGATTGAGCCGACTACTGTGTTTAATGGAAAGGATTCTGCTCCATAGAAACCGGATGGGAGGAGGCAACATACATATGGTTTGACTACTTTACACCTCCCCAGCCTGTTGTGCCAAGCAAATTCGTTCATTTCGTCAAAATAGCCTACAACAAAGCCTACTGGCTCACTGCAAGAGGGTTGCTCTGAGGTGATTTAAATGAATGAAAAAGGAGAGAGGCTCATAGAAAAATAGAGGAAAATCATGAAGTTATTGAAGAAGTAATTGACAGAATTGTAATGCTTGAAAAAACAGGAGCACTAAGTACCTTAGAAGATCTGGCGGCTTTTGTCAAGGTGGCAGAAGACACACTGAGCGATGAGATTGTTAAGAAGAATGGAAGAATGCAGAACTCATAACAAATCTCAGCCTTATTTCAGCAAAGTTCACAAGCGAAAGATTCCTTGCACTGCTTGACTCCATTGGAGATACGATCTGCAGATGCGACAAGGAGCCAGAGCCTGTTGGATTGATGAGAGCTCTTTCAGACCCAGATCTCAAGCTTGCAATGGGGTTTCTGTAAATCTTGCCAAATCTCTTGGAAAGGCTTTAAGAGAGCGGGCGTAAACTTTATCAATACTTTTTTTCATTAAGAATGAATTGATGTATCTGTATCCGAAGGAAATACTGGCTGATACTTACGTTTCAAAGCTTGGCGGATTTAGCGTTGAGCTTGAAAAAAGGGAAATCGGTATTAATGAGAAGGCACTTGAGATGAACACTTCACTGATTGGTGGAGTAACAAGGGTCAGACTGAAATTTTTTGAAAGGAAGGAGAAACCCTTTTTCATGAGAAAGGAGTTTACAGTCATTCCACTCTCCTCATTTGATCCGGGAGTTGAATTCTCAAAGCATGGTGAGGTTGTTATGGCAGATGAGCACAGAGAAAATCTCAGGGAAGAGGTGGGGAAGGCTGTTGTTATAAACTCGGTGGAGTCTTTCAGGCTTGATGGAGACTACTCATCCATGAGAAAGGCTGTTGAATCGATGAGAGACTGGATATGGAGATCAGGGAGCTTAAACAAAAAGAACTGAAGGTGCTGAGAAATGCACTCAGATATTTCAGAGCAGAAAGTTTTCTGAGAACCCACAGGTTCTTTGTTGTGGAAAATGAAAGAAAAAATCTGTTCATGTGCACACCTGAGGTTTACAGGCTGATTTCCGGACAGTCTTCAGGAATCAATTTTGTCTGGGCTGGTGTCAAGACTGGAGAGATAACCAGCAGAAAGGTGAGATTCACACTTGAAGGAGCATACTATCTGGCTGGGAAAAAAGACAGGATTTTTGTGAGTTCTAAGGGGGAAATGCTGTTTCTTTATGGTAGAGACATACTTGCATCCTCAGTCCAGAGCTGGGACAGGAGCATAAAAGAGAACTATGTCGTGTTTGTTGCAAACAATTACGGCGACATCCTGGGAATCGGCAGGTTGAGACATCCTCCTGAAAAAATAAGCGATCTTGACCCGGATGAGATAGCAGTTGAAAATCTGGTTGATAGAGGAGAATATCTGAGAAAAAACAGACTTTATGACGCATTCTGATCAAACACGATATATTTTCCCAGCTTTAGACAGTCTGTTCATTATGGCAGCCCCAATTCCCTTTTCCTCAACTCCTTCAACAATTATAACATCACACACTCTGTCAAGACTTCTCAGAGCATCAAAAAGCCTTTCTCCATACTCTTCCAGATTTTTCCCAAGATCATAGACCGGAAAGTCCGGGATTTCACCGATCTTCATCGCAGCTAAACCCGGTTTTTTTCCGGAATTTATGAGCCTTTTTGCAAGCTCAATCATCTCATCTCTCGCATTCCTGCCAACCAGAACAAAGACATCTGCCGAAGGTGAATAGTGCCTGTACTTCATTCCAGGACTTCTGACAACCTCTGTCTTTTTGATTTCCCTGACATCAAAAAATTCCTCAAGCATCTCTTTTGTTACCGCTCCCGGCCTCAAAATCTCGATAGGATAAACAGTCGTATCAACAACTGTCGATTCAATTCCTATCTCGGTCTTTCCGCCATCAATTATACAGTCTATTTCATCACCAAAGTCCTCAATAACGTGATCGGCTTTTGTTGGGCTTGGCTTCCCGCTTTTATTTGCTGATGGCGCGGATACAGGAACTTCAGCAAGCTCAATAAGTTTTAATGCAATTCTGTGGGCTGGCATTCTGACTGCCACGGTTTTTAATCCTGCTGTGGTTATATCAGGAACCACATCTCTTTTCTTCATCACAAGGGTCAGAGGTCCGGGAAAAAATTCCTCGACCAGTTTTTCTGCAATTCTGTTTGGTTCTGCAATTCTATGTATATCATCCGTGGCAGAGATGTGAACAATCAGAGGGTTGTCTGGTGGTCTGTCCTTTGCAAGAAATATCTTTTTTACAGCCGACTCATTGAGAGCACTTGCTCCGAGTCCATAAACTGTCTCTGTTGGAAAGGCAACAATTCCACCTTCTTTTATTATTTCAGCCGGAATTTTAAGATGGTATTCATGAAAGT
>JALURI010000111.1 GCA_027016965.1 Geoglobus sp. | reverse complement strand
TCATCAATCACTTTCTGAGCCATTCTGTTCCCGTCATATCTCACTGCTCTTGTGTATTCATTAAAAATGCCTGATTCTTCATTTTTAAACGCTCTGATGAGAATGTAGACCGCAAGCATGACATCCTGTGGCTCAAAGCCAGCTATAGCCATTGGAATTCTGTATTTGCTGTATCTTTCGTAGGCTTTCACTCCAACAACAGTTGAAACGTGTCCGGGATTTATGAATGCATCAATTTTCATGTCCCCCCTTATTATTGCTTCAATTGCTGGAATGAAGTATCTATGGGCAGAGTAAACAAAGAAATTCTCAGGAGAATCCTTTATGGCAACTGCTATGGATGGCATTGTTGTTTCAAAACCGATGCCAAAAAAGACAACATCCCTGTCTGTTTTTCTGGCAGTTTCAACCGCATCAAAAACGCTGTAAACTATCCTGATGTCCTTACCCTTGCTTCTATAGTAGAACAGACTTTTATCCTGAAATGGAACCCTTGCCATATCCCCAAACGTTGCAAGAATCACATTTCTACTTTCAATCAGATGGAATACCTTTTGCAGATCTGTATCGGGAATTATGCACACTGGACATCCCGGTCCTGCAATCAGCCTGATGTTTTCAGGAAGAAGGCTCCTGAGGTTGTATTTTGAAATCGTATCCTCGTGGGTTCCGCAGAGGTGCATTATGGCAATGTTCCTGCCTTCTGAAATCTTCTCCATCTTTTCCTTTATTCTTCCAGTATCTGCCGCCATAGGCTTTCAATCTCCTCAACCTCTTTTTTGCTTACCTTCTGTATTGCAATGCCAACATGAACAAGCACATAATCGCCCACATCTATATCCTCAATCAGATCCACCCTTATCCTCTTCCTTGCCCCCTTCATGTCCACGATTGCAAAGGGCCAGTCAAGCTCAACAATTTCAGCAGGAATTGCCAGACACATCAAGAACACCCCTCAGAAATTCAATCCACTCCTTTAAACCAGCATTCAGCTTCAAATCCATTTTTATTATTTTAGCCTTTTCGTTGAGTTTTCTTGCATCTCTCTCCATCTTATCAACATCCGCATCAACATATTCTGCAAGTCCTATCTTGTTTATGATTACTACATCGGCAAGCCTGAATATCTCAGGATGCTTCTCAACAACATCATCTCCTTCAGTAACGCTCACCATCACCACTCTGAACTCCTCTCCCAGATCGAAGTCAACGGGACAGACAAGATTTCCGACATTCTCTATGAGCACCAGATCCACATTTTCCATTTTTTTCAGACTTTCGTGGATGAGATGGGCATCAAGGTGACATTCCTTTCCCGTGTTTATGGCATGGGCAGCAACACCATGCTTTGAAATTCTGGCATAATCTGCCCTGCATACAACATCTCCAAGTACCACTCCGATTTTTACATCTCCCAGTATTTCAATTGTTTTCTCAATGAGCAGCGTTTTTCCCGAACCTATCGCCCCCATTATGTTTACAGCAATTGCTCCCCTCTCTCTCAGAATTTTTCTGTTTTTTGCTGCATATCTTCTGTTTTCATTGAGCAGATCTATCTCAGCCTCAATTTCGATTCTGTGCATCATTCACCTCCATTTCAATACTCTTCAGGATGATTTCTTTTCCTCCCCTGACATCCATCCCACCACCACATTCACATAAGGCATGAATGGAGTCAAGCTCTTTACCACATTTCAGGCAGAGTATTTTTGCCTTTACAGTGTTTATTTCCAGAACTGCATTCTCAGCAGGTGTGTTTCTACTTATTGCCCTGAAGCAGAATTCAAGTTGCACAGGATTTATCATAAGGAGCTCTCCCACCTCCAGTCTTATCCTTTTCACATTCCTGGCGTTATTTTCATCGGCTATTTTCAGCACGTTTTCAAGGATCATCACGGCAAAGCTCATCTCATGCAACAACCATAAGATGGGTAACTCTAATAAAATCCTTTTGCAATGAAGGTGTGTGTTCAGACTTGTTGTCACAGGAAGGGTTCAGGGAGTTGGGTTCAGGCCATTTGTTTACAGGCTTGCAAGATCCATGGGACTGAGAGGATACGTTAAGAATGCTGGAGATGGAACTGTGGAAATTGTGATAGACAGGAAGCCTGAAGAATTCATAGAGAGGCTGAAAAAAGAGAAACCTCAGAAGGCGTTCATTGAAAAGGTTGTTGTTGAAAGCTGGGATGGAAATTATCAGGATTTCACAATAATTCAGAGTGGCGGAAAGTCAGGGTTCTTTTCCCTGCCACCTCCTGATTTTGCCATATGCAATAAATGCTCTCAGGAGATTTTTGATCCTGAAAACAGGAGGTACATGTATCCATTCACAACCTGCACAGATTGCGGACAGAGGTTTGCGGTTTCAGAAAAGCTTCCCTTTGACAGGGAAAACACAACCCTCGGTAGGTTTCCTTTGTGCAGGGACTGCATTGAAGAATACCAAAACCCTGAAGACAGGAGATACTTTGCACAGTCCATAACCTGTCCCGTCTGCGGACCTGAGTACAGACTCCATCCCGTGAATCTTTCAGGCACAGATGCGATAAAATCGGCTGCTGAAATGCTTGAAAGCAGCAAGATTGTTGCAATTAAAGGAATAGGCGGGTTCCACATTGCCTGCCTTGTTGATGACGATGTTGTATTTAAGCTGAGAAATATTCTCAAAAGGCCCCAGCAGCCCTTTGCGATTATGGTGAAAGACATCAGTGCTGCTGAAAGATATGCTCTTGTCAGTTCCATGGAAAGAAAGGAGCTCGAAAGCTTTGTCAGACCCATAATGGTTCTGAAAAAAAGAAAAAGGCTTTATCAGGTTGCTCCCGGGCTTGATACAGTGGGGATAATGCTCCCGTACACAGCCCTTCATAAAATCCTTTTCTCGTTTCTTGAAGCTGATGCCCTTGTCATGACCTCCGCAAACCTCCCAGGAGAGCCAATGGCAGTGGACTGGCCTGAAATTGATTGTGATGCTGTCATTTATCACAACCTGAAAATTTACAACAGGGTTGATGATTCTGTAATCAAGTTTGTGAATGGCAGGAGAATGATTATAAGGCGTTCGAGAGGGTTTGTGCCATATCCACTCAGTCTGGATGTGGAAACCACTGCGATATCACTTGGAGCTGAACTCTACAACTCCATTGGCATTCTGAAAGAAAAAAAGGCAGTTCTCTCCCAGTACGTAGGCAATACAGCAAACTTCAAAACCTACAGCAGCTTTTTCAAAAAAGCCATTCAATTCTGGCTTGATTATCTGGATGTGAAGCCTGAAATTGTTGTTTGCGATGCTCATCCCCTCTACAACACATCCATGCATGCTGAAGAGCTTTCAAATAAGCTTGATGCTGAGCTTTTCAGAGTTCAGCATCATCTTGCCCATGCTCTCTCTGTGATGGCTGAAAGGAGAATTGAGAGAGCTATTGCGATTGCTGTTGACGGCGCAGGTTACGGATATGACGGGACAGTCTGGGGTGGGGAGGTGCTGATTGTTGATGTTTGCGAGGGAATTTTTGAAAGGGCTGGCAGACTTGAAAGGATAAAGCTTCTTGGGGGAGATTTATCGGTTAACTATCCTCTCAGAACTCTTTTTTCCATAGTATATTCTGCAGAAAAAAGCTGGGAGATGCTTCAAAAATATGAAAGGTATCTGAGAAACGGAGAGAGCTTTGAAATGCTTGAGAAGCAGTACAGAAAGGATATTAATGTTGCTCTCGCATCTTCTGCAGGGAGGTACATGGATGCAATTTCCGCAATGCTTGAGATATGCTTTAAAAGAACCTACGAGGGAGAGCCTGCAATGAAGGTTGAAGGAGTGGCAGAGAAGGGAGAGCAGATTTACTCTCCTGAAATTGAAACCAGTTATGAGCCAAAGACTTTCTCTTTCGATGGAAGTCAGGAATCAAAGGGAGATGTTATGGTGATAAAGTATGCTCACATATTTTCAGATTCCTTACGCAAGTATCTTGCCGGAGAGGATAGAGGAGAAGTGGCATGGAGACTGATAGATTACCTTGCCTCATCCCTTGCAGAGATAGCAGGGGGATATGACCTGCCTGTAGTTCTGAGCGGAGGTGTTGCGTTCAACACCCATTTTTCAGAATCACTCAGCAGAAAAATCCCATTCTACACCAACGAGCTTGTTCCGGCTGGAGATAATGGAATATCTCTCGGCCAGCTTTACTCTCTGAAGGGTATGGAGGTGCAGAAATGATAAGAAGGGAGGATGGTGCAGGTGGAAGGTACATGTCTGAATTTTTGAAAAGGAAAATTTTCTCTCTGATTGATTCAAGAGCCGGAGAGATTGCCCTTTCTGACATGGAGGATGCTGCTGACTTTGACAGAAACTACGTCCTTACAACAGACAGCTACACAGCCTTTCCTCCAGTATTCAGAGGGGGCAGTATAGGAAGTCTTGCAGTATGCGGAACCTCAAACGATCTTGCCGTAATGGGTGCAGAGCCAGCATTCATGTCCCTCTCATTCATAATTCAGGAGGGTTTTGATGAGGATATGTTTTCAAGAATAATGGGTGACATTGCCCTCTGGAAGGATAAGCTGGATCTGGAGATAATAGCAGGCGACACAAAGGTTGTTGAGATGAATGCAGGCATCTTTGTCAACACATCTGGAATCGGGACAAGAAATGAGCATCTTGAAAAAAATCTTGAAACTGTCAGGGAATACAGGAGCTATCCATACAGCTGGGTGAGGGATTGTGGACTGAGCAGTGAGGACGTGATAATTGTTTCTGGAAACGTAGGTGAACACGGACTTTCGATGCTTCTTGAGAGAGAGGAACTTGGGTTTGAGATAGATATTGAAAGCGATGTAAATGCAGTGTGGTTTGCTGTGAAAGACGGGATGAATGCTGGTGGCATAACTGCAATGAAAGACCCTACAAGGGGTGGTATAGCTCAGACCCTCAATGAAATGGCTGAAAAGAGTGGTGCGGGAATTCTGATTGAAGAAGAGGAAATTCCTGTGAGGGATGATATGAGGGCTGTTTGCGATGCTCTGGGT
>JALURI010000110.1 GCA_027016965.1 Geoglobus sp. | reverse complement strand
TGGAGCTGGAGTCGGTGTTGGAGTTGGGATTGCTTTCACCAGCTTCTCTTTTTTTATCTCGGGCAGGTAGTCTTTCATGTAATCAGAGTGACAGTCGAAGCATATTTTGTCAAGCTTTTCACTGTGAACAGCATGGGGATTTGATCCATGGCAGTCTGTACAGAGATTCTTATCAGGTTTGGAAATTGTGCCATCGCCACCATGGCAGAGACTGCAATCCTTGCCTTTATGGGGTGTATGCACGTTCAAACCGAGATTTTTGCTATTGTACTGGCTTCCAACATGGCATTTTATGCACACGTCTACATCATGGATTTTGGCAAGCTGTTCTGGCTTGTTCAAATTCAGGTCAGGGTTATGACATGGTGTGCAGGAGAGGAATCTCTCAAGCTCCTTCCCAGAAAGGGTATTGATATGACATGGCATGCAGACTCTTGCTTTATGCCATTCAGATAGGATACCCCTGTATTTCTCATAAAGGGGGTTGTCTGTGTTTTCTCCACTTGATAGCGAAACCAAAGCGATGATGAGGAGGAATGCAAATCCAACTACCCTGACTTTCACATATTCGACATAACTGGTAAATTATTTATTTCTTTTGTTCAGTAAGTGTTACTGTGAAGGGAATAATTTGTTTGTTGACGGCAATCTTCTTTTTTCAAATGATAATCCCAGCATCTGCAATCGAAAATGTTGCAGTTTTCTTAGTAGATCATGTTGATGATTATGGAAAATATATCCCCCACAACATCAACTATCAGATTGGTGACACAGTTAAGGTTTATTCTCAAGCAGAGAAAATAAACCACAACAGAGCCTATGCAGTGGATTTCGTTTTTGTGGTATATGACCCGGAAGATTATCCTGTTGCGGGAACTGTAATTTCAAAAAAAGGTGCTGACTGGACAGAGAGGGTTTATGCTGTTTATCAGTTCAAGATTCCTGACGGATGGAAAACAGGAGAATACAGGATTGAATTGTACGCTTTTGATGTTCTGAATAGCTCAGCAACATATGAGGATTACAGGTCATTTTTTGATAATCTGATAAAGAGCGGAAATGCAAAGGTCGATGTTTTTAGACTCCCAAGGAGTGAGGTAGATTACAAAAAGAAAGAAATAAAATTCCGCGTTCTCGATGATGTGGTGCCAGAGATATACCTGTTTGATTCAGGATTAAAAGCTTCCGTGCTTCCAGAGGGTATGAACAACACACTTCAGGTTAGCGTTTTTAACGCAGGAAATGAAAAAGTGGATTTTTACTTGAATTTTCTCATTAACAGAGATTTTTTTTCCAAAAAAAGAATAATTCTTGAGCCCTACAGTTCAACGAGGGTTGAATTTTCAGTTCCCCAGCTTGAAGTTGGAGACTACAGACTTGAGCTCGTTCCAGAATGGACCAATTACCGAAAGGTTTCAACTTTGCCAATCTACGTAAAACCCTATCTGTTTAAAAAACCAGTAATGATTGGAGCTTTCGGAGATGGGGTTTTAATTTTGTCTCCCAATAACTACGTTCTCGGCAGCGGAGGGGTGAGTGGACTTGATGAAAAGACTCCCAAATTCGATTTTGAAAAAGAGTATAACATGAATCGGGATAACGCTGCCAAAACACTGACCAACATAATTGCCTATTTCTGGAAAAATGGAAACAACAGTGAGACTATGAAAATTGGGCTGTACTACCTTAGTGATCCGAGGGCAGATGAAACTCTCAAAAATCTGATAGAGTACATCAGGGACCTCAATCAGGCTCCGGTTGATTATGTGGGGGTGGTTTCGGACTATGAGCTGGACAGAACTGACATCCTGATATACGTTACCAGCAATCCACAGCTTGAAAGGCTTCAGGAATACCTTAAAGATGGGGGTAAGCTGGTCATAGATGTAAGTGATTATTACTTTGAGATTAGCTCTATTACAGAGGAATACGGTATGAGAAATGCAACAGAGCTGGAAAGGACATTTTACGACCTGACAACAATAAATAAAACCGTATCCATCCGAATCAAGACAGAGCTTAAACTCCCTCCTGAATTGAAGTATTCAAATCTGAGTATCAGCGAGTTCATAGTTGAGGTTGGTAATCCTGTAAAAATCTCATTTGACGTGAAAAATGAAGGTGGAGCAGGAATTGCAGATGTTTTTGTCAGAATAAATGACATAATTGTTTACAACCAGACTCTCAGGATATTTCAGGGAGAAAAGAAGCACATAGTGTTCGAGTATGTGCCTGAGAAAGAGGGGTCATACAAGGTTGTGCTTGACGACACATCTGTTTCCAAAGTATTCTTTGCCAGAAATGTTACAAAAGAAGAGAATGTGACAAAAACACCTACACCCTCACAAGAAAAACCGGCAAAACGAGACCCCACACTGATAACAATTCTGGCAGGAGTGCTGGCAGTGCTGATAATTCTGAGAATGTACATGAGAAAATGATGTCTGATTACGAGATAAAAATTCTCAAAGAATTGAGGAGAGGAAAATCAGATCCTGAAAAAATATCAAACAGAACGGGGCTCCCCATGGAGATTGTGGAGGCTATTATAAGAGAATACAGGAATGATTTCCAGGAATATGAACCCCGAAAAAAAATTCAGTTTACAAAAGATTCGATTGCCCTGCTGATAGACATTGTAATTCTCTACGTGTTCATCAGACTTGTAATTGCTATTGTAGGGTGAGACTGTGATTGAGTTCCTGATAATCATGGGACTGGCTGGAGCGTATTTGGTTTACCTCCACAGGGATGATCTTGAAGT
The DNA here is from genome assembly GCA_027016965.1 of Geoglobus sp. The sequence continues at coordinate 2,260 of JALURI010000110.1, read as the reverse complement.
CAATCTGAGAGTTTCAAACACCAAAACAGGCGCAAATGAGATTGTGAAAAGAATATTTAAAAGTAAAAGAGCCATACTGATAATAGCAGGTATTGAAATTGTCATTTTCATTGTGATTGTTTATCTTGGTCTCACAATGAAGATTTTTTTTGCTGCAGTACTTTCAAACAGCATGTCCCCGACATTTGAGAGAGGAGACATAGTTCTGGTCCAGACGATTTTCAAAGAACCGAAAGAAGGGGACATAGTCATGTTTGTCAGTGAGGAATTTGGATATTCAGTAACTCACAGAGTTCTGAAGATCAGCGGAGACAAGGTTTACACGGGAGGAGATGCTTCCGGCCCTGATGGTGACCCAATAACCAAGGATGCCATTATTGGAAAAGCGATTCTGATCTTTGGAAAGCCAATTGTGGTTAAGGGTGTTGGAAACTATTTTATTCTTGATGCAAGAGAGATGAGAGATATTGGACCTTACGGACAGGAGTACCTGTTTTATAAAAAACTGATCGACGCCATGAGACAGTATGCCCTCGCTGTGATAATTATTGGAATCTCCGCATACATTTATGTTACAATAAGAGAGATCAAATAGATTTTACTGACTTTTTGAGAACATTTTCGATAGCGTGTTCTTTATTTTTCCCCTCAGACTTTCTTTCTCCTGAGACTGAAGGTTTCTGGCAAGCAAATAATAGTAATATGCATAAACAGCGGAAGCTACAAAAATGATCCCGTGGGTTATGGCTACCCCTGCAAGGGTTCTGAGAATGAGATAAAGTGAGGGTACAATAAGGGGTGGTGCTACCAGCATTATAAGGGCTTCACTCCTGTCAAACAGTCTGAACTCTGCAGTTATGAATCCCCACCACACAAGAAAGAGAAGGGATGAGAGGAGATGGTCATAGGGTAAGATATACTGGGTTATGAAGATGAAGATTCCTATGTAAAAAACCATAACCACAACCGATTTGAAGTAAAAGTTTATTTTCTGTTCCGGTGTCAGTCTCTGGGTTGTTGCCAGATCTTCGATAACTGAGATCTTGTTCTCCACTCTCTCAACTCGTTTGGAGAGTCTGTTAATTTCAACTATCGCAATTGCAACCTCTTCGAGTATTGGTTTGAGTTTTGAATATATTATTTCATTGAATGCAGCATTTGCAGAGATTTCATATCCGGCAAGTCTTTTCCTGAGATTGAGAGAGCCGCCTACAAGTATGGATGAGAAAATAATAAGTATAACATCTATCGCAATATTTTCAGCCGGTCTTTCAAGCTGATAGTCAGTATACAGTGACCACAGAGACAGGGCAAAGAGGGCAATCCCGACGAAAAATGCAATCAGAGTTACAAGACTGTCCTGCATTCTCATTGGGCTATATTTTGCAGGAGTTAATTTAAATATTTCTCCTTTTTCTCTCTCTTCTGTTTTACTGCAAATTACGGCAGACCATTCGAAAGACCTATACCAACAGGAGGACGCCTTAAGGCGATTTTCTGATACTGGGGTTCTTTTCTCCTGCCCCGCTGTGTTTCTGGAGAAAAGGTCGATGCTGTTGATTCGCGATCATGCCGAACTTGATAAATTTAGGTTTCCCTTTGGGGAAGTTTAAAATATATCCAAAAGCATTATTGTTTGAAATGCAGATTCCAAAAAACGTTTACAGGAGAAGAGTGAAAAAAGTCCAGAGTTTAATGCAGGAAAATGATGTTGATGCCCTCCTTGTCCTCTCCCTCGAAAACTACAGATATTTCACAGGAGATGTAAGAAAACAGCCAAGAATGCTCATTCCCTCTGAAGGAGATCCAGCTCCAATAGTCTTTGAGGAGGAAAAGGAAGAGGTTGAGAAAAAAACAGGACTTGAGGCAAAATCATACAGATCTCTTCCCCAGATGCTCTCCTCAGTTATCGGCTTTTTAAATGCACTGGAAAAGGATACACCTGTTGTTGCAGTAGAGATGGAATTTTCAACTCCCGCATTTCTTATAGAGCGCTTCAGGATGGCAAATCCACATGTGGAGGTTGTAGATGCCAAGCAGATTGTTGCCCCTCTGAGAAAGATCAAGGACAGGTATGAACTTGAGTTAATGAAAAGGGCTGGAAAACTTGCAGATTACGCAATTGAGGTGGCGGTGGATCTTTTAAAACCCGGCATCACCGAAAATGAGCTTGCACTTGAGGTTGAGTATTGTGTAAGAAAAAAAGGTGCTGAAAGGCTTTCATTCCCAATGTTTGTCAATTCAGGAAAGAGAAGTCTAT
>JALURI010000109.1 GCA_027016965.1 Geoglobus sp. | reverse complement strand
GATGATGTTTTTACGACAGTTTTTTTTACCTGTACACTTCTTCTCTTTGGTATGACAACTCCCGTGCATCCAAAGAAAACAGCATTTCTTATCACCGCACCCAGATTCTGAGGATCCTGAACAGAATCAAGAAAAACAATCACTCCTGAAGATTTAAGGGCTTTTTCAAGAATGAAATCAAAGCCCACGTATTTGGTTGGAGAAACATCAGCCTCAACATTTGAACTCAGGTTTTTCACATGAACAACTGGAACACCACTCTTTTTGGCCATGGAAATTATTTCTACCATTCTACCAGATCTTGCAGATCTGCTGACATAAATCCTGTTGACTTTTCCTGCTTTCAAAGCCTCAAACACACTGTTTATGCCATGAACTCGCATGAAAACAGTTTCAGATCAGGATATATAGATTTCATCCCCATCAGATAGCAACTTTTTAGCGAGCCTGTCAACAAAATCCACTGTATTAACATCATTGATCTTAGATAGATCAAACCATCTCACCTCATCTGCATCGCTCATTGCTTTTGGGACTCCATCAACAATCCTTGCAAAGAGATCAATGACAATGTAATGGTACTCAACCCTTCCATTCCTGTCAAAGTATATCTCATCGGTTACCCATGCAACATCTCCTGTTTCAATCTCAACTCCCAGTTCTTCTCTGATCTCTCTTTTCAATGCCTCTTTAAGCTTTTCTCCACTTCTCACAAGACCTCCGGGAACAGACCATTTACCTTTATTTGGCTCATTTGCCCTTTTAACAAGCAAAATCTTTCCATTTTCAACAATAACCGCACCAACACCAACAAGAGGTATTTTCGGGTACCTCCTCATCTCAAAGCACCACCGCAAGGGCTATGGCTCTTGCAAATCCTTCAGCACTCTGGCTTCTACTTGTGTCAACAATCCTGAATGGAACATTGCAGAATACCGCACCGTACTCTATTCCTCTACCCAGATAGCACAGAGCCCTGAATATCAGATTTCCCGAGATGCCATCGGGAGCAATTATTATGTCGTTTTCAATTGCATCTTCAAGCCTTATCTCATAGTTAGTTCCTCCGGTAACCTTAGCACAGAGTTCAGCTTCGGCCAGTGTTTTATCAACGAGATCACTTCTGCCAATGTCCTCATACCTCCCTCCAGAAAGAAAAGCGATATCGGTGTTAAGTTCCAGTTTTTGAGCAATTTCAACAGACGCTTTTGCAAGTCTTATCTTCTCTACCAGATTTTCACCCTCATCAACTCCAACAGGTGAGAAGAGAAACAGTTTTTTTGAAGGCGTCTCAAGAACTGCAATTCTCAACGGGTCGTATTTCTTCTTTAAAATTCTGAGAAGCGATCCTGCACCTGCTGTTCCTCTAACAGCAGAGTACACCTTTCCTTTTTCAGCAAGCTCAATGAGCTGTCTGGCAGTATCCTGCTCCTCATCAACAATCAGGACTCTTGCAAAGTCATCTGCTATTTCAGCCGCCCGGTAAATCCTTTTTTCACTCGTTTTATCGTATCTAATAAGACCTATCGCAACCTTTTCTTTCTTGAGCCTGCTTTTTATTTTTTCATGAAAATATATCATGCCAGCCCCACCTTTGAAAGAATTCCATCCATAACATATTCAATGCTTATTGCTGCAAGCAGAATTGCCATGACCCTTGCAATAATATCTGCCCCACTATTTCCAAGAATTTTCATGAGTCCGAGGGAATACATATGGGTCAGCCTGACTATGGCGTAAACAAGCAGTGTTGCCACAATAACGATAAGCTTTCCCGTATAATCCACACCTGATGAAAGGACAACAACAGCAGTAATCGCTCCTGGACCACTATAAAGGGGTAAGGCAAGAGGAAACACTGCAATTGAGTCTATTTCAGCGCTCATCTTTCCTTTCTCTTCATAAATCTCCCTTGACTTTCTGCCAAACAGAATATCAACAGATATGATGAACATCATCAGTCCTCCGGCTATTTTGAGAGACTCGATGGAAATGGAAAAGAATTCCATAACAGCCCATCCGGCAAGTGCAAACACCACAAGAATGGACAATGCTATTACTGTTGCTTTTTTTGAAATCCTGTCCACAACATCTTTGCTCAGATTTTTGGTTAACGCCATGAATGTTGGTATGTTGCCAGGAGGGTCGATTATTATAAAAAGGGTCGTGAAGGATGTCAGGAAAAATGTTAGCGGATCATTCATATTCTTCCTTTCGCCTCCTTTACGTTTTCAAGAAGTTTCACCGCACTGTTCTGAGATGGGAAGCTGAAGAGTCCACAATCTGGTCCGATGTATTTCAGTCTTTCTTCAAAACGTTCTAAGGCTTTTCCAATTCTTCCTGCGATCCTGTCCGGGTTTTCAATTTCATCTATTGCTCTCACAACACCTTCCTCATCACCCCACACGTTGATGTTATGTCTTGAATTATACTCTGCAACAATTCCATCAATATCACTTCTTGCAATACCAACTCTGATGAATTTATCGTGGGAATTCAGGTCATCCACATCCACAAAATCAATCACCTTTTCATCTCTCGCACATTCTATTCCCACCACGTTTATCGTTTCGACATCAAGAATTTCTGTATAGAACAGGGGAGAATGTAGGTGTATCTGGACATCTCCTCTGAAATCAATTCTGTCATATGCGATTTGAATCTGATCATGTGTTGGCTGAAGTTCTGGATTTGTTCCAAGACTCGGCTCATCCATGCTCACACACTTAACCACATCTGACTCAAGATTTTCTATGAATCTTGCAACAGACAGGGATATTTTCTCGAGAATATCCTCATATATGACGCTGCCAAATTCCCTGTAATAGAGTTCAAATGGTCCTGTGATACAAACCCTCAGTCTATTCACCTCCATGCTCAATAGTGCCTCAACTTCAGGTATTCTCGCATGTTCCTTCCTGATCAAGTAGGGCTCTTCCTGGAATTCCTCCTTTTTCATTAAATCAAGAAACATCCTGTTCATATCTCTGAACTGAGGATAATTTGGAAGCTCCACACCTGCGTTTACCTTCATCAAATATGCTCTCCTTACCATTTCTGTATATTCAACAGTGTGGTGATTCCTTTCAGCCCACTCTCTTGTTATCCCTTCAGGAAGGGGGAAACTGCCGATATCATCAAAAATCATCTTATTTCCTCCCTACTGGATTTTAGGTCCATTATCAAAGCCCATGCAACCTTGGCATTCAGCGTCTCCTCATCAAGCTCAATTGTTTCCTCTGAATTCCAGACAGTCTCAAAGAACTCCTTTGCCTGTTTTGCAAGATCTGGATTATCGGCATAGACTCCCACCTCATAGTTCTCATAAAGCCCTGTCTGAGAGAGGTTCGCTGTTGTTATAATCGCCTCCCTTTCATCAACCACAATCATCTTGGCATGGATATTGTCATTAAGCCTGACACTTCCTGATGGAAACATTTCAAGAAATCTTTTCAGGGTGAAATACTGTTTCTTATCTTCCTGCACTTCTTCTACATTCCTGTACATTTCTCTTCTGTAACTTGGCCACGTTATTATCCTGAATTTTATTTCCCTGCTCATCAATGGCTGAAGTTCTGCAGTCAGCCAGTCTGTGTAGTAGATGTGAGGGGATGTTATCAGTATTTCTTTTTCTGCTCTCTGGAGCATTTCCTTCATTTTAGCAAGTAAATCACCACTCCATGGAGGATTTTTGATTATTTCATGTCTTTTCAATCTTTTTTCAAGACTGAGGTTATAGTACATAAGCCCTGCAAAGGCAACCAGAGTCAAGATTGCACCCACAATATTCATGACATAAAAATTCCATACCTCTGCAAAGGATACGAAAACACTGACCTGGTCTGGAGGGTTTACGTACTCCCACTGCAGGCTGTCAATTCGGTTGAAAGATTTGTAGTTGAATTTGGTGTTTGCAGATGTGCTTATTATGTTGTAGTTTTTCATTATGCTATCGGGGAAAATAAGTTTTATACTGATCTTTTCAACATGGAGGTTCTGTTCTCTGAAGTATCTGGGGAATTCAAAAGTTCTGAATGCATAGGTTCTGTCTCCTATGGACTCGAGGGGATTGGAAATGTCTCTTTTTATCGTGAGCTGATACTCCTCAAAAGGTGTTAGCTGCTTGACGACCCTGATAACATAGTAGTCAATACCATCCTCACCCCTGAGTTCTCCGACTTTTACGTATCCTTCAGGGAGATCCCTAACCTCCAGCAGTCTTGTATTTGCTGTTTTTGGTATTGTGATGACGAAGTTAATGGTATCGATCTGTTCTTCATTTATGTTTTTAAATCTCAGATAGAATCTGTCTTCCATAAGATCCAGGGATTTCATTCGGTATTCTATCTCCGCATTGATTGAGATGTTCTGTGCATTACTCAGCCCTGCAAGGAGTATCATGCATAGAGTCGCCACCACCGCAATTTTGATATTCACATGTTCACCTCCATCCTGCATAAGGTCCATTGTTTTTAAACATTACACCGCTCCATGACAGCAGTAACTGCATGTCATTTTGGATGGTGGTTTCAGGTTTCGTTTTTCATGACAGTTAAAACACTCCTCAACGTTCATCTTTTCCTCTTTAAGAGGAATTTCGGGAATATCCGTATAGTTTCTGAGATATCCGACCATATCAAGCATCTGGTATTTTCCAACAAACACCTTAAATTTCCCGTCCTCCTGGATAATGGCAGTGGGTGTTCCAAAGAATCCAGTTTTTTCCTTGAGGGAGTATGCCAACTGCCTGCTCATTACCGAGCAGTTATTGAAGTACTGAACGTTACACATCTCAAAATTTATCTCAGTATTGTTGAGTAAATACTCTATCAGCGGTTCAACAGCCTGACAGTTGGGACACTTGGGATGATAGAAGTAATAGATCCTCAGGTCATCAGCTCTTCCGTCCATGTCCTGGTTTTTTGCTCCCGGGGGTGATGATACATTCTCAGGAGCTGGTTCAAGCTTTTCACTGCTCATTGTTTCTGAAGTGCATCCTGCAAAAAGCAGAGATGCCAGAACAAGCAGCATTATTGTTTTCACAGATGAAATGTTTCCTGAGATATTGAAAAACCTATCGTTATCAGCAGAAAAAAACTTTAATTCATGTCTGCGAATAATGAAGTGACAATGAAACGTCTTGAGAGAGATCTGCTAAAACTGCTTGTTGCACTGATTGCCCTTTCAGTGGTATTGATAATGGAAAAAATTTTGTTCTTGGCATTAATGGTTCTTGTCCTGTACTTGATTCCATCAAAATTCCATGCAAAGGTGACGGACTTTTACTTTGACCCTCCTACTCATGTTGGAGATGATGTTATGCTGAGCTTCACAGTCAGTACTGTCGGAATTGGATATGCAAGGATCTCACTGAAAACAGATGAAACAGTTGATGTTATGGAAGGCAATCCAAAGACAGGAGGTTTTGTTCCTCTTTTCAGAAGATTCAGAATCCATGTAAAGGGGATTGCGGTAAAAAGAGGTAAGGTTAATTTTGGTGTTGTGGATGTGAAATTTGATGACATATTTCTTTTGAAGGAAAGTGCAAAAGAGATAAGGCTGAATGCAGAATCTGAGGTGAGGGTAAGGGTCAGAAAGGTGAGGAAAATAAGAGCAAAAAGAAGAAAAGTTCGGGACAGCTATCCAGACATAGATTTGTCAAAGATAGGTGTTCCGGGAACAGATTTCAGAGAGATAAGGGAATATATGCCTGGAGATCCTGTTAAGTTTATCAACTGGAAGGCTACAGCCAAAAAAAATGAAATCCTGGTTAACAAGTTCGAGGTTGAAGGCAAGAGGGTTGTGTGGTTCGTTGTCAATACCTCTCTCCATCCATTTGCAGAAAGAGATTACCTGGAGAATGCACTTGAGACTGCAGCATCCCTCGCCCATTATTTTACGAAAAGAGGGCATAAAACCGCACTCACTCTGACCGGTACAGCTAAAACCATTTACCCAGATCTCGGAAAAAAACAGTTCAACAGAATAATCAGAGAGCTAACGATAGCTGAATTTGGAGACAGGGATCCAGTTGTAACTGTGAACGAAACAAAAAAACTCATGATGTACCACATGCCATTTGTGATCTACATTACTAACATCCACGATGATCTTTCAGCCTTCAGCGAGCTCATAAAATCAGGCCTGAAATCCAAAATGATAGTGATTCATGGAAAAGATTGCTCCAATACCATAGCAAATACAGCCCTGTCCATGATGCTCAGGCACAAGATGAGGATGGATGCAGATGTTGTGAAGGATACAGTCAGGGTGAGAATATGAGGTACAGATTTCTGTCACTTCTGATCTCCATTCTGGCAGGCATCGTCGCAGTTGAAACTTTCAGGGATACGCTGATTTATGCAATGCTCTCAGTAATTATGCCGTCGTGGATCTTTTACGGGGTGTTAGTTGCACCTTTACTTGGTTTTGTTCGTGAGAGGAGGGTATTCGGCACTGGGTATTACTTTATTCTTGTTATTTTAGCCCTGATACCATCCATCCAGGACTCAGAATTATTTGAAGGGCTGATTGATGCCGTCTATTATCTGGGATACGAGATGGTATCGAGGAGCATACTTGACATGTTCCCCTACACAGATTCATTTAATTCTCTGTTCCTCATAACCGCACTGCATCTTGCCGGGATATACTCTGAGAATATAGAAGTGTATGAAAGAAAACTGGAAACCGAGGGATACAGATTCACACTGATTCCATCGCTGTTTCTTCTAACGTTGACTGCCGGATTGATTTACACAAATCTTGGCAGAATCACATCCACCACCACAGAGCCAGATTTTGTTTACACTCTGATTTCCATTTCACTCCTCTCGTTCTCCATAATTTTCATCTGGAGGTTTAAAGAATGAAGGAGATCCCAGCGCTGATTGCTGTGATATCACTGATAATACTGTCATCATTCCTCTCATCCCTTGATTTCAGCAGAACCGGCTTTCCTGGGCTTTTGGGTGAGAGTGTTTTTCAGGAGCAAACCGGTGAAATTGTAACTCCGGCAGAGCTGTACAAGTCTGAAATGAGCCTTTCAGGTAGCTCAAACCCATCATGTGTTCCGATTTTCATTGTTTCCGGAATTGACGAAAATCACACCCGGCTGAGAACGCATGTTTCATCTCGCTTCTCATCTGGAATATGGACAGCAGATGAACTTGACATGTTTGATCAGATGAGTTTCAATTTTGGAAGGGTTTATGCAGTAAAGCCCCTTGTAAATCTGTCAGGGTATCTCCCTGTTGCAAAGGATACTTCTTCAATCTCCATTCAGGCACGGTACAACTCCTCAGCTGGTATTTTCTATGCAAAAAATGTCACGGTCACATATTATGGAGTAATATCTCCAAGAGAGAATTTCTCATCGGATAGGGGAGACCACAAACTTGCAGAGATTGAAATGAGCGGGTATGAATATCTAAGTATAAGAGATCTGGCGATGAAGATAACGGAAAATGCCACAACTGATTATGAGAGAGTGAAAATGATTGAAAATTACCTGAAAGATAATTACGAGTACTCTCCCTATTTCAACAACACCGAAATTTCATCATATGTGTTTCTGTTTCAGGAGAAAAAAGGTATTGCAACTCATTTTACCACAGCATTCATCGCCCTTGTAACATCCATCGATATTCCTGCAAGAGCTGTTTTTGGCTATCTTGCTGATCCAACCTCCTCTTCTCAGGTTGTATACTCATGCCAGGCTCACATGTGGGCTGAGGTGAAGCTTGGAGATAGCTGGATTGAATTCGATCCAACTCCGAAGGTGAGATACAAAATACCTACATCCACGGAAATAACACAATGGGACAGCGAGATTCTTGAGGGTGAAAACGTCAGCATAGAAGGGACTGTTCGAGTAATAAACGGAAGGACTGTTGAAAGTGGATACGTCGAGATTTATCTGAAAAATAACAAGACCGATGCTGATGGAATGCTTCTCGGTATTTCAAGAGTAGAGAACGGTTCATTTTCTCTTACAGAAAGAATCAATCAGAGCGGAAAGTACAGTATTGTTGCTCACTATACAGGCAGTCTTCTTTATATGGACTCATGGAGTGATCCTGAGGTAAAAGTTCTGTCGGTACCGGATGTGGAAACAAATCTGATCGACTTTGTTCCTGAAGAATTCACTCTGATGGTGAAGATAACATACAGAAATCAGAGTGTTTCGAATAAATCTGTCATTGTTCAGGTAGATGATGCAACATACCGTCTCAAAACAGATGAGAAAGGTGAGGCAATGCTGAATCTCACGCTATCTAAGGGATACCACAGGATAAAGGTCATCTCACCAAAGGAGGGTCTGTTTGGAGAGGTGAGTGTAGAAAGAACGGTTGAAGTCGGAGAATTTTTTATTACCGTATCCAACAGAACACTGATTGCAGGAGAAAAAAATACCATAACCATAGGAGTTTTCTTTAACGGAAAACCATACAGAGGGAATATTTCAATAAATGGAATGGAATACTCAGTGTATAGAGAAAATTTAACCCTGTCATTCCGCCCCGACAGGCCCGGAAAGTTAAGTCTTGAGGTTGTGACAGGTGGATTTGAGAAAAAGCTGATTTTGTTTTCGAAGGCAAGAACAAAAATTGAAGTAGAAGAAGGGGAAGATGTGATTGTGTTCAGAGTTGTATCAAATTCTGGTACTGTTCCAACTGGATTTATGGAGATTAATGGTGAAAAGTATATGCTCATCAATGGCCAGGTTCAGGTGAAAAAAGACACTGGACGATACTATGTTTTGTATTCGGGAGATGATCTTCACCTTCCGTCATCGCTTGAATATGAAAAAATCAATCCTGCTGTGTACCTTCTTCCGATTCCAGTTATTGCAGGTCTTCTGGCTTACCATTACCTGAGGTTTCCCAGAATCAAATTTGAATTTATAAAGGAATATTCGGAGCTCCCCGATATCTGGAAAGCCGGAGAGAAGATCAGATACATGGTGGTTTCTAACTACCCGTGTGTTGTTGATGTGGATGGAAGAATAGCAGATAGAGAATTCCAGATCGACAGTCCAGGGTTGCATACAGTTACCGTGAAAGCAGTTAAAAACGGAAAGGTAAGAAAAAAGATTCATAAGTCAGTTGAAATAGTGGAGGATTACGGGAGGGGTGTGGAGAGGATCTTCAGAATGTTTGAGAAAGAGCTTGAAAATAAAGGCATCAGAACTGAAAACCTGACTGCAAGAGAAGTGATGGAAAAACTTAGAGCAAACCCTGAAAAGAAGAAAAAGCTACTCCGACTCTTTGAGCTCTATGAGTATGCCGGGGTAAGAGAGTACTCAAGAAGAGAGTTCATCGAATCATTTGAGATATGCATGTGTTTGAGAGGTGAGATAAAGTGAGAATTTTTATTGCAATAGCCTCTCTTTTTCTGCTCGGAGCATACTATTACTTAACAAAAGATTTTGTTCCTCTCGTAGCATTTGCAGGGATGTATGTTGCTTATGAGATAGTTTCGCGACTCCAGAAAATAGAGTTTCTGAAAATTCCTTTGCTTTTTGGACTCATCTATATTTCCATAGACACAGCCATTGGCTACTTCAAGTATCCGGAAGGAATTTTTGTTTACTTAATTTCAGCTGGATTTTCTCTTTCTCTGCCTTTACTGCATTACAGTCGTGGGTACATTCTGAATACAGCTGGAATTTTTGTTCTTGTCATTGCCTTTGTTTTTCTACCTGATGTTTATCCCATGGATCAGATGAAACTTCCTCTCATCATTTCATCCATTTTGATTGCCATAACGATAATTCTTCCAGCCATATCTGAAAAATTTGAATTTTTAATAGATCACAGAGCTTTTCTGGTTTTTCTGGCTGTTCTATCTTCAGTTTACTATGTTCAGTTCAGAGAGTCTCTCTATCCGGGAATAAGAAGCTTTGCAGACTGGATTATTGTTGCAACTGGAATAATTTATTTCCTTGGAAAATTGAGGTTTGAAATCGAGGAAGTCGAGATTGGGGAGGCTGGTTTTTCCGATTTCGACAGTTTTGCCCGAAGGGCAGAAAAAGCTTACATTGAAAATGGCGATCCTGTCCCCCTTCTGTCACTTCTGAGTTATACAATGTCAAGATCCGGGATGAGTGTGAGTGAGATGGAAAAGCTCATCAGAATAATTGTTGATCGGGAAAAAATTCCAAGATTCACATTTGGTTTTGAAAAACAGATCATAACTCGAAGAAGAAGATCAAAACGACTGGGAAAATTGAATATGGTGAAACAGATGTTTGAACAAATTGGTGGTGTGGATGAGAGAAGATGAATTTTTCAGAAAAACAAACGAGATAGTTGAGAGGGTGTCAGAGTACTACGTGGGGAGCGAGGAACTTGTAAGGAAAATACTCGGATCAAGTCTTTCAAACGGAAACGTTCTTTTTGAGGACTTTCCTGGACTTGGAAAGACTCTCCTTGCAAAAATATTCGCCAGATCCATAGGTGCTGAATTTACAAGGGTCCAGTTCACTCCCGATCTTCTGCCTGCGGATATAACAGGCACAAAGATACTGAGAAATGGGAATTTTGTGATCGAAAAAGGACCGATATTCACAAATGTCCTGCTTGCAGACGAGATCAACAGAAGTCCACCCAAAACCCAGGCAGCACTGCTTGAAGCAATGGAAGAAAGGCAGGTAACCATTGAGGGTGAAACATTTATGCTTCCATCTCCATTCTTTGTCCTTGCTACCCAGAATCCTGTTGAGCAGGAGGGGACATATCCACTGCCTGAAGCGCAGATAGACAGGTTTCTCATAAGGCTTATTCCGGGATATCCTGAAAGCGTTGACGATGAGATTGAAATTCTGTATAGAAGAATAAGGTGGAAAAGAGATGATCCAACCTCGGAAATTGTTCCAGCAGTCAATCTTGCTGTATTTTCCAGAATGCAGAAGGCTGTTGAAAATGTGTATGTGGATCCAAAAATCCTGAAGTACATTGCAGAGCTTGTAAGAAAAACGAGAGACCATGAGATGGTTGAACTTGGAGCCAGTCCGAGGGGAGGACTTGCACTCCTGAAGATGAGCAGAGCAATGGCACTTATGGACGGAAGAAGCTATGTAATCCCAGATGACGTGAAGAGTGTTGTTTACGAATGTCTCGCCCACAGAATAATACTCAAGCTTGAATATGAAATTGAGGGAGCCAGGACTGAAGAGGTTGTAAAGGATGCGATGGAGAGTGTTGAGGTTCCAAAGGGTGATTGGAGATGAAATTTGCAATTCTTGTTGTTGGAAATGAAATTCTGAGCGGAGAGATCAGCGAGAGCAATGCTGCCTACATATCCAAAAGGATCACTATGCTTGGTCACAGGGTTGAGAGAGTGGTTGTTGTTCCTGATAGGGTCGAGGACATAGCAGAGGAACTCAGAAGGCTTATGAAATATGATTTTGTATTTATCACAGGAGGACTGGGTGCAACACATGACGATGTCACCGCTGAAGGCGTTGCTCTTGCTTTAAACAGAAAGGTTGTCCACAGTGAGGAAGCTGAGAGAATGGTGAGGAGATGGACGAACAGGTCTGAGGTAATAAACAAAATCGCAAAGGTTCCGGCAGGTGCAGAGATTGTTGAAAACACCTCCGGAGTTGCACCTGCCTTTGTTGTTGAGAATGTTGCAGCGATGCCCGGAGTTCCTGTTGAAATGAAGGACACCTTTGAAAAAATAGTGGGGAGATTTGTGAAGGAGGACTTTCATGTTGATTATCTGAGAATTGATGGATATGAAGAGAACATTGTGGACATTCTTCACAGGGTGGTTGAAAAGTATCCCGACGTTGAAATCGGCTCATATCCCAAGCCCGGTTATGTCCTTGTGAAGTTCTCAGGAAGAGACCTTTCGAGAGTGGAGAGTGCAAAGAGGTTTTTTGAGGGTATGACCAGATGAGACCCTTTGTATTCATAAACATCGCCTCAAGTCTTGATGGAAAAATAAGCAATGAAAGAAGAGAGCAGATAAGACTGTCATCTCAGGAAGATCTCCATGTTGTAGATAAACTCAGAGCTGAAAGTGATGCAATTATGGTCGGAATCGGGACGGTTATATCAGATGATCCAAAACTGACAGTGAAAAGCGAACTACTCAGAAGAATGAGGATTGAGAAGGGTTTGAAGCCAGACCCCCTCAGAATTGTTGTAGACAGCAAATGCAGGATTCCGTCAAATTCAAAAATACTCAGCGGAAATGCCGATACCCTCGTGGCAGTTTCAGAGAGTGCTGACAGAAGCAAGGTTCAGGAGATGAAGAAAAAAGCTGAGGTCTTCACTGCCGGAAAGGAAAAGGTGGATCTGAAAGCTTTGATGGAATATCTGTATCAGATGGGAGTCAGAAAGATTATGGTTGAGGGAGGGGGAGAGCTCAACTGCTCTCTCATCAAAGACAATCTTGTTGATGAGGTCAGGGTGTTCTACTCCGGTTTGATTGTTGGTGGGAAGAACTCCCCAACGGTGGTCGATGGCACATCATTTGATATCCCTGTGAAGGCAAGGCTGAAGTCATTCGAGGTTCTCGGAAACGGAATAGCGGTTGTGTGGAGGCTCAGATAACAGTTTCGAAAACTTTAATAACGGTGCTCGGTTAAGGTGTGACATGATATTTGTTGTGGGTCACAAAAATCCCGATACAGACAGCATCTGCTCAGCAATCGCATATGCTGAGCTGAAAAAAAGCCTTGGTGTTGATGCAATAGCAGCAAGACAGGGAGAGATAAACCCCGAAACTGCTTTTGTCCTTGAGAAATTTGGAGTTGACGTTCCTGAGCTTGTAACTGAATGGGATGGAAAAAAGGTCGTTCTTGTTGATCACAGCGATATTTCTCAGAGCATTGATAACATCGATAAAGCTGAAATTGTTGAGATAATTGATCATCATAAGATCGGAGATATCACAACTCCAAATCCGATTTTATTCCTTGCAATGCCTGTTGGGTGCACAGCAACTGTTGTTAAACTGCTTTATGATTATTATGGTATTTCAATTCCAAAACAGATTGCCGGAATTCTGCTTTCAGCCATTCTCAGCGATACCGTGATATTCAAATCCCCAACCACAACGGAAAAGGATATCCGGGCTGCAGAGGATCTGGCGAGGATAGCCGGGATAACCGATATGAATACGTTTGGAATTCAAGTAAAATCAAAGCTGTCTGATATTGACAGGATGAGCGCAGAGGAAATAATAAAAAGAGACTTCAAAGACTTCAACATGTCAGGAAACAGGGTGGGGATAGGTCAGGTTGAGCTTGTCGATCTGTCGGTAATTGAGCCGAGAATTCATGAACTTCTTGGAAGGATGAGCGAAATGAAAGATAAAGGAGGTTATGCTGGAGTTTACATGATGCTGACAGATATCATCAAGGAAGGGACACTTCTGCTGGCTGTTGTGGATGATGGTTCGGTTGTGGAGAAGGCGTTTGGAACAAAACTTGAAAATAACAGAGTGTGGCTTGACAGGGTAATGAGCAGAAAAAAGGAGATTGTCCCACCTCTTGAGGAAGCATACTCTTCTTAAAAAACTTTTATTCAAAATTCAAACTGAATAAACTCTTTTTTATTCGAAAGTGTTAAATAAGGTATCGGACAATTGTTCTGAGATGATCAGAAAGATCCTCTACCCAACAGATTTCTCGCAGGCGTCGGAATCAGGAATCACCATCCTCACAAACCTGAAAGATATGGGTGTTGAAGAGGTGTTCGTTCTTCATGTAATCGACCTCAATAAAATTCTCGGACCTGTTTCGGGGATAGATATTCCGGCGGTCATAAATGATTATGAAAGAGATACAGAGAAAAATCTTGAGAGATTCTCAGAAATGATAGAAAGTAAGGGGATGAAAGTTCAGACATTGCAGCCCAGAATCGGTGAACCATCTGCTGTAATCTGCGAGACTGTAGAAGAGACTGGAGTTGACATGATTGTGATCCCGTCTCAGGGAAAGGGTTTTATTGCAGGGATACTCCTTGGCAGTGTTTCTGAAGGTGTTGTGAAGAGAAGCAAAAAGCCTGTGCTTGTTTTAAAATTCCAGTATCCTGAAGGAAAACGGGAGACAACTTCCATATTTGAGACCATCGCTGTTGGATTTGACTTTTCAGTGAGAAGTGAAAAAATGCTCAATTTTGTTAAATTCTTTGCAGAGAAGGGAAATTC
>JALURI010000108.1 GCA_027016965.1 Geoglobus sp. | reverse complement strand
GTGTAGAGCTGGAGAAGTGAAGAGGGCTCGTAGCTCAGCCAGGCAGAGCGACGGGCTTTTAACCCGTCGGTCGCGGGTTCAAATCCCGTCGAGCCCGTACTATCCCTTTAAGGAGGATGGATATGAAAATAAAGCTACAGGATCACATTCTGGTTCCGAAGCATGAGGTTCTCTCAGAGGAAGAAGTCAAAGAGCTTTTGGAGACACTTGGAGTGAACAGAGAGGATTTACCAAAAATAAAAGTAGATGACCCGATAGCCAAAGAAATCGGAGCCAAAAAAGGAGACATTGTGAGGATCACAAGAGATGATGAATTTACGGGTAAAAGTGTTGTGTACAGGCTTGTGGTATGAGTTTTGAATTAGTTATTCCGGGATATGAGGAAATTTCAGGTTTAGAAGGTGGTATGAATGGTAGATAGCAGAATTCTTGCCAGATCTTATTTCACCCACGAGAGGCTTGTAAAGCATCAGATCGATTCCTACAACAGATTCATAGACGAGGGTTTACAGAGGGTAATAAATGAACAGGGAGTCATAGAGCTGGACATTGAAAACACATACGTTAAGCTTGGCAAGATCGAAATTGGAAGACCGGTAATGAGAGAAGCTGATGGAACAGATACTGTACTCTATCCATCAATAGCAAGGCTCAGAAATCTGACTTATGCAGCTCCACTTTATCTGCAGTGTCAGGTTGTTGACGAGGGGAGAGAACTCGAAGAGGAATGGGTAAGAATAGGTATGCTTCCAGTAATGGTAAAATCAAAGATATGCAATCTCAACAATGTTGATCCAGTTACCGTTGGCGAGGATCCCCTCGATCCAGGTGGATACTTCATAATAAACGGAACAGAGAGAGCATTGATGACCCTTGAGGATCTTGCCCCTAACAAGATTCTGCTTGAAAGAGAGGAGAGATATGGTGAACCAATTGAAATGGCAAAGTGCTTCAGTCAGAGAAGTGGTTACCGAGCGTTAATTGTTGTGGAAAGGAACAAGAACAACATTCTCGAAGTTACATTCCCCCAGATACCCAAACCAATACAGTTTGTGGTTATGATGAGAGCTCTTGGGATAGAGAGTGATCAGGAGATTGTTGAAATGGTGAGCGGTGATCCTGAAATAATGAAATTCATGCTTGAAAATGTTGAAGTTTCAGAAGTCGAAAACCATGAAGAGGCGATAGATTTTATTGGTAAAAGGGTTGCACCTGGTCAGAGCAAGGAGTACAGACTTCAGAGGGCTGAACAGGTTATTGATCAGTACTTCCTGCCTCATATTGGGATTGAAAAGGAGGCGAGAAAGGCAAAGGCGTTCTTTCTTGCAAGAATGGCTGAGGCTGTTCTTGAATTTTATCTGGGTTACAGGGGAGAGGATGATAAAGATCATTACGCAAATAAAAGGCTTAAGCTTGCAGGAGATCTGATGGAGGAGATATTCAGGGTTGCATTTCTCAGACTCATCAAAGATGTGAAGTACCAGCTTGAAAGAGCAAAGGTCAGAGGGAGATCGATGAAGATGTCGACTGCGGTCAGGGCAGATGTTCTTACTGACAGAATAATGCATCCGATGGCAACAGGTAACTGGGTAGGGGGAAGAACAGGAGTTTCTCAGCTCATAGACAGGCACAATTATCTGAGCATTCTCTCTCAGCTGAGAAGAGTTATATCTCCACTATCAAGATCACAGCCACATTTTGAGGCAAGAGATCTGCACCCAACTCAGTTTGGAAGGATATGTCCAAGTGAAACTCCTGAAGGTCCCAATTGCGGTCTTGTCAAGAATTTTGCAGAGTATGCTGAGGTCAGCGTTGGAACTGATGAAAGTGAGATCAAACGACTGCTGCTCGGACTGGGAATAGAACCCATAAAGGGGTGATTTGATGAAAAAATGCAGAGTCTATATTAACGGTGCACTTGTTGGTTTTGTTGATGATGGTTCAAAACTTGCAGAAACAATAAAGGAAATGAGGCGAAAAGGAAAGATAAGCAATCAGGTTAATGTTGTTTTTTATGCGGATTCCAATGAGGTCAGAATAAACACAGATGCAGGCAGAGCGAGAAGACCCCTTATTGTCGTAAAAAACGGTAAACCCCTTGTAAACGATGCTGACATAGAAAAGCTGAAAAAAGGAGAGATAGAATTCGATGATCTTGTGAGACAGGGCAAGATAGAGTATCTGGATGCTGAAGAGGAAGAGAATGCCTACGTTGCGATAAGCGAAGAAGCTCTAACAGAGGAACACACACACCTTGAGCTCGATCCTGCGTTAATCGTTGGAATATGCACAGGAAGTCTGCCATACCCGGAACACAATGCAAGTCCCAGAAATACAATGGGTGCCGCAATGATAAAGCAGAGCCTTGGGTTGCCTTACTCGAATCTGAGATTCAGAGCTGACACAAGGGGACATCTGCTTCACTATCCCCAAAAACCAATTGTTGCCACAGACACTCAAATGGAGATCAAGTACGATGAAAGGCCTGCAGGTCAGAATTTTGTTGTTGCTGTTATTAGCTATGAGGGCTACAACATTGAGGACGCACTTATTTTCAATAAAGCAAGCATAGAAAGAGGGCTCGGTAGATCACACTTTTTCAGAACCTATGAAAGTGAGGAAATGAGGTATCCTGGAGGGCAGGAGGATAAATTCGAGATCCCACCATCTGATGTCAACGGTTACAGAGGAGCAGAAGCTTACATCCACCTTGATGAAGACGGGCTTGTTTTTCCAGAAACCGAAGTTGGGCCTGATGACGTGCTCATAGGCAAAACCTCACCCCCAAGATTTCTTGAAGAGCCAACAGAGCTCGGCATATCCCCGCAGAAGAGAAGAGAAACATCAATCACAATGAGAAGCAATGAGAAGGGTATTGTGGATGCAGTTTTCTTAACCCTTTCTGAAAATGGACAGAAGCTTGCCAAGGTCAGAGTTAGAGATCAGAGAATTCCAGAGCTCGGAGACAAATTTGCATCAAGACATGGACAGAAGGGAGTTATCGGACTCATTGTTCCTGAAGAGAACATGCCATTCAGCGAGTCAGGCATTGTGCCTGATATGATAATCAACCCCCACGCTATTCCATCAAGAATGACAGTGGGACATGTGCTTGAGATGATAGGAGGGAAGGTTGGAAGCCTTGAAGCGAGAAGAATCGATGGTACTCCATTCCATGGTGAGAGAGAAGATGATTTAAGATCAACACTGATAAAATACGGGTTTTCCCATACAGGCAAGGAAGTTATGTGTGATGGCATAACCGGAAAGAGGATAGTTGCAGACATATTTGTTGGTGTGATATACTATCAGAAGCTCTACCACATGGTTTCAAGCAAGATTCATGCAAGAAGCAGAGGACCTGTGCAGATTCTGACAAGACAGCCAACTGAAGGTCGAGCAAGGAAAGGTGGACTGAGATTTGGAGAGATGGAGAGAGATGTACTTATCGGGCATGGTGCTGCCCTGCTTTTGAAGGACAGATTGCTTGATGAATCAGACAAGGTAGAGGTCTGGGTATGCAACAAATGTGGACATGTTGCAAACTACGATTTCAGAAGAAGAATACCGTACTGCACCATATGCGACGATGACAGCGATATCCACAAGATAGAAATGAGCTATGCTTTCAAACTCCTGCTGGATGAGATGAAGTCAATGTTTGTTGTTCCGAGGCTTGTTCTTGGAGATAAAGCATGAGGTGATTTTATGATTCCAAAAAGAATTGCAGGTATTAGATTTGAAGTTCTAAGCCCAAGAGAGATAAGAAAGATGAGTGTGGTCAAAATCATCACTCCTGAAACGTACGATGATGACGGATTTCCAATTGAATTCGGGTTAATGGACCCGAGACTTGGAGTCATTGATCCAGGACTGAAATGCAAGACATGTGGGGGAAAGGCTGGGGAATGTCCAGGACATTTCGGGCACATCGAGCTTGCAGCTCCGGTGATCCATGTGGGATATGCGAAGCTCATTGCAAGACTTCTGAATGCTACATGTAACGAATGTGGCAGAATCCTGCTGAAAAATGAGAGAAAGGACAAGTTCATTCAGAGGATTGAAGAAAGAAAGAAACTTGGACAGGATTATGAGGATATAGTCAAGGAGGTCTTCAGAGTAACAAAGGGAGTTAAGAAATGCCCTCACTGTGGAGCAGATCAGATGGAGATAAAATTCGAAAAACCCACTTTCTATTATGAGAACGAGCACAGGCTAACACCGAAGGATGTTAGAGAAAGACTTGAAAGGATACCAGATGAAGATCTTCCAGCCTTTGGAATGGATCTCCATTCAGTCAGACCGGAATGGATGATTCTTACAGTTTTGCCTGTTCCTCCGGTAACTGTAAGACCTTCAATCATACTTGAGACAGGCCAGAGAAGTGAAGATGATCTAACACACAAGCTTGTTGACATAATAAGGATAAACCAGAGGTTTATGGAAAACAAGGAAGCTGGAGCTCCCCAGCTCATTCTTGAGGATCTCTGGGAACTCCTGCAGTACCACGTAACGACCTATTTAGACAATGAGGTTTCAGGCATTCCACCTGCAAGGCACAGAAGTGGAAGACCTTTAAAAACCCTTGCTCAGAGGCTTAAAGGCAAAGAAGGCAGGTTCAGAGGAAGTCTTTCGGGAAAGAGAGTGAACTTTTCAGCCAGAACTGTAATAAGCCCTGATCCTAACCTAAGCATAAATGAGGTTGGTGTCCCGCAGGAAATAGCTGAGGAGCTGACTGTTCCAATATTTGTCACAGATAAAAATATTGAGGAAGCAAGAGAATTCATATTGCGAGATGAGCATCCAAGGGCAAATTACGTAATAAGAGAGGATGGAAGGAGAATCAGAGTTATAGATACGAACAAAGAAGAGCTTGCTGAAAAACTTGAACCGGGCTGGGTTGTTGAGAGACAGGTTATGGATGGGGACATAGTCCTGTTCAACAGACAGCCATCTTTGCATAGAATGAGCATTATGGCTCACTATGTGAGAGTTCTTCCCTACAAAACATTCAGATTGAATCCAGCAGTCTGTCCTCCATACAACGCTGATTTTGACGGGGATGAGATGAACCTGCACGTCCCGCAAAGCCTTGAAGCCCAGGCTGAGGCAAAGATTCTCATGGCAGTGCAGGAGCATATCCTTTCTCCAAGATTTGGTGGTCCGATCATAGGCGGGATTCATGACCACATCTCAGGGCTTTACCTGCTAACAAGGGGGGAGAAACTCTTCAGCAAGGCAGAGGTTATGGAAATTATAAGATCTCTTGATGCTGTAAAGCTTCCGGAGCCAGAACATAATGGCAAATGGAATGGAAAGCAGATATTCAGCATGATTCTCCCAGACATTACCATAGAATTCAGGGCAGAGATATGTCAGGGATGTAAGGAGTGCAAGGGAATTGAATGCGAGAATGATGCCTACGTATACATAAAGAACGGTGAGATTGTGACAGGAACGATAGATGAGAAGGCAGTTGGTGCATTTAAGGGAATAATAATTGACGAGATAATAAGAAAGTATGGAAATGAGGAGACCAGGAAGTTCATAGATAACATGACAAAACTTGCAATCAAGGCGATAATGTACACGGGCTTTACAGTGGGAATTGATGATGTTGACATTCCAAAAGAAGCGAGAGAACAAATTGAACAGGTTATATCTGAAGCTGAAGAGAGAGCATGGAAACTGATTGATGCTTACAAGCAGGGCAACCTTGAGCCAATGCCGGGAAGAAGCATAAAGGAGACACTTGAGATGAAGATAATGCAGGAGCTTGGAAGGGCAAGAGATATGGCTGGAAAAATTGCAGGGAAGTACCTTGGAATGGATAATGCAGCAGTCATAATGGCTGTCAGCGGTGCAAGGGGTTCAATGCTCAACCTAACACAGATGGCAGCATGCATAGGTCAACAGTCAGTTAGAGGAGAGCGGATAAGAAGAGGCTACACATACACCAACAGAACCCTGTCTCATTTCAAGCCCGGAGATTTGGGACCTGAGGCAAGAGGTTTTGTTAAAAGTAGCTATAAGGATGGTCTCAACCCCATAGAGTTCTTCTTCCATGCTGTTGGTGGTAGAGAGGGTTTAGTTGACACAGCTGTCAGAACATCCCAGTCCGGGTATTTGCAGAGAAGATTGATCAATGCCCTTCAGGATTTGAAGGTCGATTATGATGGGACAGTCAGAGAGCAAACAAGCGGGTTGCTTGTTCAGTTCAGATACGGACAGGACGGTGTCGATCCGATGAAAAGCTACAGAGGCAAACCTGTCGACGTTGACAGAATAATTAGAGAGGTCACAGGAGAGTGAGAAAATGGCTGATAAATACTTAAAATTGGTAGAAGGATATCCATTTCCGGAATATCTTAAAAAAGACATTGTAAAAAGACTGAAGAAGATAAAAGCAGATCAAAAGACAGCAAAAAAGGTAATTGAAAGATGTCATGAAGCATATCTGAGAAATCTTGTTGAACCTGGAGAGGCTGCAGGAATAGTTGCTGCTCAGTCCATAGGTGAACCCGGCACCCAGATGACGATGAGAACTTTTCACTATGCTGGAGTTGCTGAGATAAACGTTACTCTCGGACTTCCAAGACTCATAGAGATCCTGGATGTGAGAAAGAACCCATCTACACCAATGATGACGATAAAACTTCTTCCAGAATATTCCAAAGACAGAGAAAAAGCAAGAGAGATAGCAAACAGGCTTGAAGCGACATACATAACAGACGTGGCTGAAATTATCACTGATCTGAGATACATGAGAGTTATCGTTAAACCTGATGAAAAGGCTTTGGAAAGAAAAGGTCTTGACAGGGATAAGCTGAAGAAAAAAATAGAGAAAAGCCTCAAGGTTGAAATTGGAGAACAGAACGGAGAATTTATAATACAGATTGATGACCCTTCCTATAAAAAACTGATGGATACCTTTGACAAACTTAGAAGGCTGGTTGTTTCAGGAATAAAGGAAATCAAAAGAGTGATCATCAGAAGGGAGGGTGATGAGTATGTGCTTTACACTGAAGGCTCAAACTTCAAGAGGGTTATAAAGGAAAGGGGTGTTGATTTCAGCAGAACAGTCACAAATAATATATATGAGATATATGAGGTGCTTGGAATCGAGGCGGCGAGAAATGCTGTGATAAATGAAGCAGTATCAACACTCGAAGAACAGGGTCTTGAGGTAGATAGGAGGCACATAATGCTTGTGGCAGATGTCATGACTGCTGATGGTGAACTGAAACAGATTGGAAGGCATGGAATTGCTGGAGAAAAGCAGAGCATACTTGCAAGAGCAGCATTTGAAATGACCGTAAACAATCTGCTCGATGCAGCAGTTAAAGGAGAGTTTGATAAACTAAACGGTATAACTGAAAACATAATTGTTGGTCAGCCAATAAAGCTCGGAACAGGAGATGTGGAGTTAAGAGTAAAGCTGTTTACGGGGGGGGATAAATGAAGGTGGATCTGAACAAGGCTCTTAGAAGAGCCATGAGAACAGGAGAGGTTTATATCGGTAGCAAAAGAACAATTAAGGCATTAAAGAATGGGAAAGCCAAAATGGTGATAGTGGCTAAGAACTGCCCTGAAGAGGTTCTTGAGGAAATAGAAAAGTACAGCGTAAAAAAGATCACATACAGCGGTACAAATATGGAGCTTGGAGCAATTTGCGGAAAGCCATTCAGCGTTGCAGCACTCGCAATAGTGAATGAAGGCGAATCAGAAATTCTGAATGCTGAATGAAGGCTGGGAGTTGTTTCAAATATTTTTGAGGGGATAGCATGGGAGTCAAGCTTTCTACTGAAAGTATCAGATACATCGCTCTTTTTGAAAGCCTTACAGGAGCGAATGTCAAGGACTGCCTGATTTACGATGATAAGGTTGTGTTTCTCGTGAGAAAAGGAGACATGGGAATCGCGATCGGTAAAGGCGGGATCAATGTTGAAAAGGCAAAGGAGATAATAGGAAAGAGGGTTGAGATTCTCGAACACAGTGATGAGCCTGTGGAGTTCATTCAGAACCTTTTCAGACCTGTAAAGGTTAAAGTAAACATTGTTGATAAAGATGACAAAAGAATAGCCTACGTTCAGGCTCCTGTCCAGTACAAGGGGCTTGTAATTGGCAAGGGCGGAAAAAATATAAACAAAGTCAAGGAGCTTGTGAGAAGACATCACGATATCGAGGATGTAATAGTTAAATGAGGTGATAGAGAATGGGTAAAGGGTTATTCGCTGCAAGAAAACTCATGGAAAACAGAAAGAAGTTCAGGTGGAGCGATAAAAGATTTGTAAGGAGAGTACTGGATCTCAAGGTAAAGGCTGACCCGCTTGAAGGAGCACCGCAGGCAAGGGGAATAGTGCTTGAGAAGCTCGGAATAGAGGCAAGACAGCCAAACTCAGCCATCAGAAAGGCTGTAAGGGTTCAGCTCATAAAAAACGGAAAGCAGGTTACTGCCTTCACCCCAGGTGATGGAGCGATAAACTTCATTGATGAGCATGACGAAGTTATCATTGAGGGTATTGGGGGAAGGATGGGAAGAAGCATGGGAGACATTCCTGGAGTGAGATACAAGGTTGTTAAAGTTAACAACACAAGTCTCAAGGAGCTCTGGAAAGGCAAGAAGGAGAAGAGGTTGAGGTGATCCAATGAAATACGGGCTTACAAAGGAAGACCTGCTTGTCTTCGGGAAATACGATGCCAGTGAGGTTGAGGTCAGCGATCCTGCCTTGGCCAATTACATCAACCTGAATCCGAGAGTTGTACCTCACACTCATGGAAGACATACCAGCACTCCATTTGGAAAGAGAAACGTGTTCATCGTTGAAAGGCTGATAAACAAGGTGATGAGAAAAGAACACAACACAGGGAAGAAGATGCTCGCCTACAGTATTGTCAAGGAGGCATTTGAGATAATTGAAAAGAAGGCAAAGAAAAACCCCATTCAGGTTCTTGTTGATGCTGTTATCAATGCTGGACCAAGAGAAGAGGTTGTAAGGCTCAAGTATGGTGGTATAGCTGTTCCAAAGTCAGTTGATACCTCAAGCTCGAGAAGAGTGGATATTGCTCTGAGAAACATTGCTGAAGGGGCAAGAAGGGCAGCCTTCAAATCCAAGAGAAGCATAGCATCATGCCTCGCTGATGAGATTATCGCCGCTGCAAACAATGAGAGCAGGAGCTATGCTGTTTCAAAGAAGGAGGAAATTGAGAGAGTTGCAAAGTCTGCAAGGTGATGAGGGATGACAAGAGCAAAGAAGATGGTCGACAGAATAAGGGAGCTCATGCACCAGCCTGAGAGAATAAGAAATATGGGTATTGTCGCACACATTGATCACGGAAAAACAACCCTTTCAGACAATCTTTTAGCTGGAGCTGGAATGATAAGTGAGGAATTAGCTGGAAGGCAGCTATACCTTGATTTTGACTCACAGGAACAAGAGAGAGGAATCACAATTAATTCAGCCAGCGTTTCAATGGTTCACGAGTACACGGGTGCAGACTACCTGATTAACCTCATTGACACTCCAGGGCATGTTGACTTTGGTGGGGAAGTGACAAGAGCTATGAGGGCTGTTGATGGTGTCATTGTTGTTGTTGATGCAGTTGAAGGCATAATGCCGCAAACTGAAACTGTTCTGAGACAGGCATTGAAGGAAAATGTCAAGCCCGTTCTCTTCGTTAATAAAGTTGACAGGCTCATAAGGGAGCTTGAGGTTACGCCAGAAGAGATGCAGAGGAGGTTTGTCAAGGTCATCTCAGACGTCAACAAATTCATAAAGACTGTGAATCCAAAGAAGTACGAGGAGTGGAAGCTTGATGTGGCAGATGGAAGCGTGGCTTTCGGGTCTGCATTGTACAACTGGGCAGTTAGTGTTCCATCAATGAAGGAAACAGGAACTGGCTTTAAGGAGGTTTATGATTATCTTAAAGCTGACAACTCAAAAGAGCTTGCAAAAAAGAGCCCGCTTTTCAAGGTTGTCCTTGACATGGTTATAAGACACCTTCCTCCACCAACTGAAGCCCAGAAGAGGAGAATCTCCACAATATGGAGAGGAGATCTGGAATCAGCGGTTGGAAAGGCGATGCTTAACTGCGATCCAAATGGTCCAGTTGCCCTGATGATCACAAAAATAGTAACAGATCCTCACGCTGGAGAGATTGCTGTTGGGAGACTTTTCAGCGGAACACTGAAGGCTGGAACGGAGCTTCACATTCTTGACAAGAAAGCCAAGAACAGAGCCCAGACTGTCGGGCTTTTTATGGGTCCAAGAAGGGTTGAGGTTGATGAGATTCCAGCAGGAAACATAGTTGCCATTGTAGGCTTGAAAGATGCTTCAGCAGGATCAACATGCTCAACAGTTGAGGATATGGAGCCATTTGAGAGCATAAAGCACTACAGCGAGCCTGTTGTTACGATGGCAATAGAAGCAAAGAATCCGAGGGATCTACCAAAGCTCATTGAAGTACTGAGAAAGCTTGCCAAGGAAGATCCCACTCTGCATGTTACACTGAATGAAGAAACAGGTGAGCATCTGATAAGTGGTATGGGTGAACTTCACCTTGAAGTTAAGGTAGAGAGAATAAGAAGAGATTTCGGTCTTGAAGTGAACACATCTCCACCAATAGTTGTTTTCAGAGAGACTGTCACAGCAGCATCACCTTCAGTTGAGGGGAAGTCACCAAACAAGCACAACAGATTTTACATCGTTGTCGAACCATGTCCGGGGGAGGTAATAAGAAAGTTCAAGGAAGGAGAAATTGACATGAGAATGGAAAAGAAGGAGAGAAGAAGGTTCCTGCAGGAAGCAGGACTGCCAGGTGATGAGGCTGCAGGAATTCAGGAGTACTTCGAAGGCAACATATTCGTTGATGTCACAAAGGGTATCCAGTATCTCAATGAAACAATGGAGCTCATTCTTGAAGGATACAGAGAGGCTATGCAGGCAGGGCCAGTAGCAAGAGAACCTGTTCATGGATTGAAAGTTAAGCTTGTGGACTGTAAGCTTCATGAGGATGCTGTTCATAGGGGTCCCGCACAGGTGATTCCTGCTGTCAGATCTGCAATATTCGCTGCAATGCTCCAGGCAAAGCCGGCACTCCTTGAGCCAATACAGAAGGTTTACATCACAGTTCCTCAGGAGATGATGGGGGCTGTCACAAGAGAGATTCAGGGAAGAAGGGGGCAGATACTGGAGATAGAGTCAGAAGGAGATGCTGTGACTGTAATTGCTAAGGCACCAGTTAAGGAGATGTTTGGATTTGCAGGAGCAATAAGAGGTGCAACCTCAGGCAAGGCTATATGGAGTGTCGAATTTGCAGGCTTTGAGCATGTCCCGCAAAATCTGTTTGAGCAGTTTGTTATGGAAGTCAGACAGAGAAAGGGCTTGAAGCTTGAGATACCAAACCCTGAAGATTTCGTGGGGTGAAAGTTTTATAAACCCTCTAATTTTCTAAGTCTGAGAAGGAGGTGGATAAATATGGCAAAGGAGAAGGAGCATATTAACGTCGCAATGATCGGGCATGTGGACCACGGAAAGTCCACACTGATTGGAAGATTGCTCTACGATGCTGGAGAGATCCCGGAGCACATAATTGAGAAATACAGAAAGGAGGCTCAGGAGAAGGGTAAGGCTACATTTGAGTTTGCATGGGTCATGGACAGACTAAAGGAAGAAAGAGAAAGGGGCATCACAATTGATGTTGCTCACAGAAAATTCAACACTCAGAAGTACGAGATCACAATCGTTGATTGTCCTGGCCATAGAGACTTCATCAAGAACATGATCACAGGTGCATCTCAGGCTGATGCTGCCATCCTTGTGGTTGATGTTGTTGACTGCGTGCAGGCTCAGACAAAGGAACACGTATTTCTGGCAAGAACTCTCGGCATAAACCAGCTCATCGTTGCAATAAACAAGATGGACAGAGTAAATTACGATCAGAAGGAGTTTGAAAAGTGTAGAGATGCTGTTGTCAAGCTCATTCAGCTTGTTGGTTACAGGCCAGATGAAACTCCAGTCATTCCGGTATCAGCATACAATGGAGATAACGTGCTCAACAGAACAGATGCAACATCATGGTATAATGGCCCAACAATATTCGAGTCTCTTGACTCACTAAAGCCACCAGAGAAGCTGACCGACAAGCCCCTCAGAATTCCGATTCAGGATGTATACTCAATTAGTGGTGTTGGAACAGTTCCTGTAGGCAGAGTGGAGAGCGGAGTGCTCAAAGTAGGAGACAAAATCATATTCAACCCCGCAGGTGTGGCTGGAGAGGTAAAGAGCATTGAAATGCATCACGAGGCAATCCCACAGGCTGAGCCGGGCGACAACATAGGGTTCAATGTCAGAGGTGTCAGCAAGAACGACATAAGGAGAGGAGATGTTGCTGGTCATCCTGACTCACCGCCAACAGTTGTCAGAGATTTCACAGCACAGATCGTTGTTCTTCAGCATCCAACAGCGATAACCATCGGCTACACACCAGTTGTGCATGCTCACACAGCCCAGGTTGCCTGCCAGTTCATTGAACTCCAGAAGAAGATTGATCCGAGGACGGGTCAGGTGAAAGAAGAGAATCCGCAGTTCCTGAAGACAGGAGATGCGGCAATTGTGAAGCTTCAGCCAACAAGACCAATGGTCATCGAAAAGGTCAAGGACATTCCGCCAATGGGCAGGTTTGCAGTGAGAGACATGGGAATGACAGTTGCAGCAGGAATGGTTCTTGAACTCACACCAAGAGGCTGAATTTTTTTAACCCCTTTTTTAGGGTGAATTTTCATGGCAATTAAAGGTTATAAAGCAAGAATCAGACTTTCTGGATTGAATCCCCAGGATCTTGACAGGATATGCAACCAGATCAAGGAGATTGCACTGAAGACAGGAGTTGAGATCAGCGGTCCGATACCTCTTCCAACAAAGAGGCTCGTTGTTCCCACAAGGAAAAGTCCAGATGGCGAAGGCAGCGAAACCTGGGATCACTGGGAAATGAGAATCCATAAAAGACTCATTGACATAGCGGCAGATGAAAGAGCTTTAAGGCAGATAATGAGAATTCAGGTTCCCAAGGATGTGAACATTGAAATAGTTCTCGAAAGCTAATTTTTATGGAATTTAAAATCACATTTCTTGGCACATCAGGCACAGTTCCAACCACAGAAAGAAACCCTTCCTCAATTTTCATCTCCCTCGGTGGGGAGAAGATACTTCTTGATTGTGGTGAAGGGACTCAAAGACAGATGATGAAGGCAAAAACCGGATTTGGGATAAGCTCCATCTTCATCACGCATATGCATACAGATCATTTCATCGGTCTTTTTGGGCTTATCGAATCAATGTCTCTTAATGGAAGGGAAAAACCATTGCACATCTACTGCCCTGATGCTGAGTTTCTGAGAGTGCTTTTCAGGAGCTTTTGTTATGAAAATCTTGATTTCAAAATCCACGTTCACAGCATGAAAGATGGGGATTCTGTGAGGTTCAGAAATTTCAGAATTGTTGCGTTTGAAACCGATCACATTGTAAAAAGTCTTGGATATGCTGTTGTTGAGGACTCAAGATACAGGTTCTCCCCTGAAAAGGCAAAAAACCTTGGAATCCCCCCTGGACCTCTATACAAGAAACTTGCAGAGGGGGAAAGTGTTGTGTTTAAAGGAAGAATTATAAAACCTGAGGATGTAACAGCAGGGATTGTAAAGGGAAGAAAGATAGTATATACGGGAGATACAAGACCATTTGATAAAATAGCAGAGATCGCAAGAAATGCAGATGTACTCATTCACGATTCCTCCTTCACCTCTGAAATACAGGAGTGGGCTGAGGTAACAAAGCATTCAACAGCATGTGAAGCTGCAGAAATAGCAAGAAAAGCAAACGTTAAAATGCTGATACTAACTCACATAAGCGCAAGATACTCAAAAGATACTTCACCACTCCTCAATGAGGCAAAAGAGATCTTTGAAAATGTTGAAGTAGCTGAGGATTTTTTCCAGATCAGTTTAAATAGGAATTATTCTCGATAGAAAGAGTTCTATTTGAAGAAGTATGCCTGTAACTGAAAGCAAAACATAAAGCAGAATTATGTATCCTGAAATCTTTCTGATCCTTTCCCCGAATTCTGAAATAGATTTTCTTTTTTCAGAGATCTTAAGAATGATTCCAATTGAGGTTGCTATCCCAAGACCGAAGAAAAACATTGA
>JALURI010000107.1 GCA_027016965.1 Geoglobus sp. | reverse complement strand
TGTAAATGAAGGTCTGGTCAGATCATACAGCAAAAAGAAGTTCAAATACGGTGTTTTTTATTCAACCATCCATGATGTTGAGAAATTTCTCGATATACACGAGGATTTTTCCAGAAATTTTGATGGGGAGTATGTTGTGGCTGTTACAACTGAAAATGAGATCGGTCCCTTTTTGAAGTTCTTTAGGAAAAATTCTCAAAGAGTTAATGATTCCGGAATGAAAATCTGGGTGATAAATGCTGAACAGATGTCAATAGACCCGTTCATAGGATATCCCAAGGATTTCACTCTTCTGAAAGGCTTCAGAAATCCAAAGGTTGCATCACAGATAAATTCACTGTGGCGGGAGAAAGTAGATCAGATAGACTGAAATCGGAAAAAATCGAAAAGATTA
Organism: Geoglobus sp.; assembly: GCA_027016965.1. Next base: position 4,675 of record JALURI010000107.1, on the reverse strand, counting down.
TACGGCTCCACAGATTAGCCACTCTATGAAGTTCGGAATTGAATTTGTTCCAAACATGAAGTACTACGAGCTGGAGTATTATGTGAAACTTGCCGAAGAGAGCGGTTTTGAATACACCTGGATAACAGACCACTACAACAACAGAAACGTTTACTCAATGCTGAGCATACTTGCATTGAAAACCAGCAGCATCAAGCTTGGTCCTGGCGTCACAAATCCATACCACATCTCTCCGGCTCTGACAGCATCAGCAATAGCAACAATCAACGAACTCAGCAATGGAAGAGCAGTACTTGGTATTGGGGCAGGTGACAAGGTAACATTTGACAGAATTGGCATAGGATGGACAAAACCGCTCAAGAGAATGAGGGAAGCTGTTGAAATAATAAGAGCTCTTCATGGTGGAAAATCTGTAAGTTACGATGGAGAGATATTCAAATTCAATGGAGCAAGGCTTGATTTCAAGTCAGGAAACATCCCGATCTACATAGGTGCACAGGGTCCAAAGATGCTCCAGCTTGCAGCAGAGCTGGGAGATGGCGTGCTTATAAATGCCTCACATCCAAGAGATTTTGAATCAGCAAAAGAAAACATTGATGTGGGATTGAATAAAGCAGGAAAGAGCAGAGATGGGTTTGATACTGTTGCATATGCGTCAATGAGCGTTGACAAGGATGCAGAAAAAGCCAAAGGCTCGGCGAAAATTGTAGTTGCGTTTATTGTGGCAGGATCTCCTGATGTGATATTTGAAAGGCACGGAATAAGCATGGATGATGTAAGCAAGGTGAGAGAAGCACTGAACAACGCATTCACAAAGGGCGACTGGCCGGGTGTTAGCAAGGCTGTAACAGATGAGATGATTGAGTGCTTCAGCATCAGCGGGTCACCTGATATGGTTATTGAAAGGATAAGGGAGCTTTCCAAGTCAGGAGTGACGCAGGTTGTTGCAGGATCACCAATCGGCCCTGACAAGAAGAAGTCAATTAAGCTGATAGGCAAGGAAATAGTCTCCGCGTTCAAAGAATAAATTAGGCAATTTTTTTAATCCTTTTTCTTCAGTTTTGCCACATGTTTGAGATGCTCAGGATTGAGGCAAAAAAAGCCATTGAAATTATTGAAAAGCATGATTTTGCGAGAATTTACACACATTACGATGCTGATGGGATATCCTCAGGAGCGATTGTTGCAATCTCACTGATCAGAATGGGAAAATCTGTTCATGTTTCATTTCTGAGTGGATTGAATGAGGAGGTTGAGGAGGATGACCTAGTAATTTTCACAGACATGGGCAGTGGATACCCCGATGTCCTTTCATCACTTGATTCTGACATCATTGTTGTGGATCATCACTTTCCCGTTGGCAGAATTGAACCAAAACGAAACCTTGCCCACATAAATCCTCATCTTGCTGGAATTGACGGATCGTTTGAACTGTCTGCAAGTGGAACAGCATACGTGCTTGCTGAGGAGCTTGGGGACAACAGGGACCTTTCATCCATTGCTCTTGTTGGGGTAATCGGAGACAAGCAGAAGATAGCAGGCGGGAATCTTGAGGTTGTCATGAAGGGGATAGAGGGCGGTTACATTGAAGAAAGAGAAGGCATCAGACTGATTTCTGGCAGGGTAAGGGATGTTTTGAGGCTGAGTCTTGAGCCATATCTGGACTTCTACTCAAATGAAGATGAGCTTGAAGAATTTCTTGGCAGATTTGGGGTTGATGGTGAGAAAGAGGTGGATGAACTTACGAAAGATGAGGAGAGAAGGCTTGCGAATGCTATTGCCATCAGAATTCTGAAAATGAACTCTTATCCGGGAGTGTTTGAGGACATATCAGGGAAGAAGTTTTATCTGAAAAATGAGCTTATTAAAAATGCTGTTATGATGAGCGAGGTGATAAATGCAACAGGCAGAAAAGCCTCACAGTCAGTTGGATTCGGAATATGCATGGGAGATGAAAGCTATTTGAGCAAGGGCTACGATCTCTGGAGAAAATTTGTTAACGAGATACATCAGGAGATAAAGATAAGAAGGGACCAGGTAAAAGAGGGGGAATGCATCAGGTATCTTGTTATGGAAAACGGAACATCGACAGGACCCATTGCATCTGTTTTTTCAAGATATCTCTTCTCGGACAGGCCGTTTATAGCTCTGAATATCAAGAAGGATGGAAGGGTAAAAGTTTCTGCCAGATGCAGCAGGGGGATGGCTGAGATGATTGATCTTGCAGAGGTGATGAGGCTCTCAGCTGAAAAGGTTGGTGGCAGAGGGGGAGGACATGTTGTTGCTGCCGGAGCAAACATAAATGCTGATGTTGTTGATGACTTCATAAAGGAGGTGGACAGGCTTTGCTGTATTCACTCAAAATTGAGCTGAGCATAGAGGATGCTGATATAATTGCCAGATCTCTTGGACCTGATGACACAGACTGGGCAAAATCATGTTTTAAAAACGGAAAATTAATGATAAGAATAGAGACTTCAAAGATTGGGGCTCTTGTGAATGCTGTCGATGATTTTTTCATGAATGTGAAACCTCTCATCTCAGTTTTGAACGGGCTGAAACAAGACTGACTATCCTTTCAGCAATTTTCCCTGAGCTGCATAACTCACAGCTCTCGACTGTCTCAATTCTGATAACCTGAGCTTTAATACCTCTTTTTTCAAGCTCTCTCTCGACCCACTCTTCACTGAAATGCTGATCATGTCCAAGAACGATAATGTCTGGCTTTATTCTCTCTATGGGTTTGAATATGTCATCGGGATCTCCAAGAACAGCCTCATCAACCGGTTTTAAAGCCCGCACAACCCTCAATCTCTGCTCTTCCGGAATAAATGGTTTTGGCTTGTGCTTGACATTCTTTTCCCTTGCAACTATAACGATCAGGTGATCTCCGAGCTTCTTTGCTTCTTCAAGAAATCTTATGTGTCCGGGGTGGATTATGTCAAATGTTCCCGTTGCAACAACCCTTTTCATCAATTGTTTCACTGCCTGTCGGATTATAACCGTTGTGTCATATCAAAAAAATAAAGAATTCAATAGGGTATGACTGTCAGGAAAACTGCATAGAACACCGCTGCAAAAAGCATCAGAGTAATGGTGTATCCAAAGACATCTCTTGCCCTGACAGAACATATCCCAAGGAGAGGAATTGCCCAGAACGGCTGGAAGAGATTTGTCCACTGATCTCCAGCACCATAAGCAATTATGGCCTTTCCAACAGGCACACCAAGCTCCATTGCAGCTCTCGATATTGTCTCACCAACGACAGCCCACTCTCCACCGCCTGATGGTACAAAGAGATTCACGAACCCGGCAACAAGCCACGCAACTATCGGGAATGTTGTTGGAGTGGAGATGTTTATGAGCCATCCTGCCATTATCTTACCGAGCCCTGAGTACTTTATCATTCCCATGATTCCTGCATAGAAAGGAAACTGGAGCACAATTCCTGCAGATGAGGGAATGGCATTGTAAAACGCTCTCAGATACCTTATGGGTCTCAGGTAAAGCAGAAGTCCTATGAAGAGAAATGTAAAATTCACTATGTTCAGGTTAAGCCCCTGTCTGAGCACAAGGAAGTAGTACACGATGTAAACAAGCCCCATGAGTGAAAGGATCAGACCGATTACAACACTGTTCTCAAGTCTATCTGCAATTGTTCTGAGCTCGATTTTCTTCTCCTCCTCAGCCTCTTCAAGCAAATGGGGGGCGTAGTTGTCTATTCCCCTGCACAGCTTTGGATCAGAAGGGGAGATCGCATACATCACAGCAACAACAAATATTATCGAGAGAATGCTCAACGCAATTGCATAACCTGAGAATATTGTCTGGCTTGCAGGGATTATTCCAATCAGATCCTCAAGGAAATGTCCCTTTGTTGCCGAAAGTAGCGGAGCTGATGCAGATAGGCCCCAGTGCCATATCATTCCCAAACCTGTGTAACCAGCAGTGACAACCGCAGGATAATGAACCGCAACACCTCGATGATAGGCCTGCTTCCCAACCTCTCTTGCAAGCAAAGCCCCAACAATCAGTCCGAGACCCCAGTTAATCCATGAAAAGATCATTGCAAAAAGTGCAACAAGAGCTGAAGCCTGCTTTCCGTTTTTGGGTAGTGAAGCAACCCTGACAAGCATCCTGTGGACATATGGATGGTGTGCCAGAGCATATCCTGTCACAAGAATCAGCACCATCTGCATCGCAAATGTCAGCAGAGTCCAGAATCCCTTGTACCAGTGCAGCACCATGTCCATTGGCGATTGATTTGCTATCACAACGCCCATCAGAAAGCTCAGGAATGTCAGCAGCACCGCAAAGAGAAACGGATCTGGCATCCATTTCTCGACGTTCTCAGAAATTCTGTATCCAATTTTTTCAAAAGGGCTGACTTTCTGATCAGCCATAAAACCACCTCACTTAACGTTAGCGATAAATCGTTATAAAATTTACGTTGAATGTTTCATCGCTCACTGTACGCATGGCAGCAAACGCCTTTATTTCTGCTTCAGGAAAAACTCTTTTAAGGCGCCATCCCGCACCAATCATTTCTTTGGCTCGTTTCACCCTCTTCTGAAGCCCTGAAGTTTTCTGTAGCTTGCAAACCTTGCAAGGACAATAAATTTTTTAACCCGGAAATTTTCACAATGAAAAATTACGAAAGATTTAAATCACGTTA
>JALURI010000106.1 GCA_027016965.1 Geoglobus sp. | reverse complement strand
GAGCCTCTCCTTAACTACAGCCAGCACTACCATGGAAGTCTTGATGGATTTGAGAAAATGATCGAGAATGATGTCAGGGAATTCGCCTCTGCAAGCATCCTTTATGCTTATGTGGCTTTGAAAAATGGAATTCCTTACGGCAACTTTACACCAAGTGCTGGTTCATCAATTCCTGCATTGAAGGAGCTTGCAATCGAAAAGAAAGTTCCCCATGCAGGAAATGATGGAAAAACAGGAGAAACTCTTGTGAAAACAACTCTCGCTCCAATGTTTGCATATCGAAATCTCAAAGTTCTCGGATGGATGAGCTACAACATTCTTGGTGACTTAGATGGACTTGTTCTGAGTCACAGTGAGAACAAGGAGAGTAAAGTGATAAGCAAGGATAGGGTCCTTGAAAAGGTGTATGGCTACTCTCCATTTAGCATAACACAGATTGATTACTTCCCCTCTCTTGTAGACAACAAAACAGCATTTGATTTCATACACTTTGAAGGATTTCTGGGTACTAAAATGAAATTTTACTTTATCTGGGATGCAATAGATGCAATAGTTGCGGCACCGCTAACAATAGACATAGCGAGATTTCTGCTTTTTGCAAAGAAGAAAGGTGTGTATGGAGTCGTAAAAGAGATGGGCTTCTTCTTCAAGAGTCCAATGGACACCGACAATGTCAACACACATTCCCAGTTTGAAGAGCTTGTGAAGTGGTTTGAGGAAACAATGTAACCCTCAAGCATCAAAAAGGTTCGAAAATCATTGCTTTTTTGTTTTTATACCTTTCAGATGCAAACATATATATACGGTTTATAAACCTCTTTAAATATGGAGCCAGATTACAAAATCAAAATTGAAAATGTTGTTGCATCAACCCAGATTGGGGAAAACATAGATTTGAACAAAATTGCGAGGGAGGTAAAGGATGCGGAATATAAGCCAAAGCAGTTTCCGGGGCTTGTTTTGAGAATTAAAGATCCAAAGGCTGCAGCACTTGTTTTCAGAAGTGGCAAGGTTGTCTGCACGGGAAGCAAGAGTGTTGAGGATGCAAGAAGGGCTGTTGGACAGGTTGTAAAGATTATTGGAAGTTTTGGGATTCCGGTTTTTGAAGATCCTGAAGTGAAGGTACAGAATATTGTTGCCTCAGCAGATCTTGGTGTTGATCTGAATCTGAATGCAATTGCAATTGGACTTGGCTTGGAGAATATTGAATATGAACCAGAGCAGTTTCCAGGGCTTGTATACAGGTTAAGAGATCCGAGAGTGGTTGTCCTGATCTTCGGTTCAGGAAAAATGGTTGTAACAGGAGGAAAGAATCCTGAGGATGCAAGGAAGGCTGTTGAAAGGATAGCAGAGGAGTTAACTGCCCTCGGACTTATGTAACCAGTACAAATCATGACCCGGTCTTAGAGTGTATTTTCCATCCAGAACATATCCCTTTTCTTTTATGAAGTTCACCTGGCTTGAAGATGTGATAACAACATCATATCCACCGAAATATCTGGCAGAAAAACCAACATTTTCGTGTCTCATATACCATGGTAATGGCCAGTAATCATTTCCTGGAACAAAAACAAGAACTTTCCCATCGTAGTTCTTGATTCTCTCTGCAAGAATCTCAACATCAGGCTGAGCCTGAATGTAGATCAGATCATGTTCTGTGTTTGTGTTATCAATGTATGCCAAATAGAATGACACTCCTGCTGTAACGACCATGAGAGCTGTAAAAATTCCTAAAACTTCCTTTTTGCCAAGATATGTGGCGTATACGCTCCCGAAAAAACCCATGGGGGCGACAAGATGCGTTACAAGCCACGGGGTCTTGTAATTCATTATGTTGTAGACAAAGAATGAGGTCAGAAGCCAGTAGAATGCAAAGAGCTCAAATTCCGAGATTTTTCTGGTTTTTATACGCTTATAAAATTCAGGCAATCCAGCCAGAACGATTCCCAGAGGCAGAAACTCGTATTTCAGTATAATTTTCAGGTAGTAATCAACAGGCTTCCAGTGATCTTTCTGTTCGTTTCTTGAAAACCAGTGAATAAATGAATCAATCGTTGCCCTTTTTATTCCATCCATATCTGAAAACCCTGCTGAATAGAGGGAGGTGAAAATTAGAGATCCAATTAAAGCTGCAGCAATTATGTGCTTCACCGAACTTCTATCAACCGAAAAATCCCTCTCGTAGACTTTTCTGAAAAAAATAAATGAGAGGATTGTACCCATATACAGATAACCGTTCTCCTTCGAGGTCAGAATTATGGTAGAAAGTATTATGGCAGTGTAAATGTAAACTGGCTTTTTTTCAAACCGGTATGAGAAATAAGAATAAACAACACCTATGAAGGAAGCTATGACTATCAGGTCATTTCTGAGATACCTTGAGTAATACAGTATTGAAGGTGAAAAAACCAGTATAAGTGCAAATACAGGTGCATAGCTATAAAATTTTTTCATTCTGATTGCAAAAAAAATCCCGATTAGTGAGAAAAAGGCAGGTATCAGACGAGCTGTGAATTTTGAGTCTCCGAAAAGCCCAAAGACTCCGGCGGTTGAAAAATACTTAAACGGACCGTGATATGCAGGATCATATCGGTACTCACCTTTGGTAAGAAGTCTGTAGCTCAGGTATCCATGAATGCTCTCATCATGGTCCATGGGTCTTGCATCGAGAGCATATAGTCTGGTTATCAGGGCCAAGAGCAGCAGTGCAAACGCTATTTTTTTCATTAAATTTCAAGTTTCTGAGTTGCTGAAAAACTTTACCATACATCTGAAAAGCTTCAGTGATTGTTTTCTGATTTATCCACGTATCTGCCCCTCATCTCTATTTCTCTGAATCTGTCAATAACCTCATCAAACTTTTCGTATTGAGAATATCCCTCAAGAAAGCCATCCCAGAGCTCACTCCAGTTATCAAAATCAGCTTTCAGAGCTTCATAGAACACATGGATATCAACTCCTTTCGCCTCAACCCTCTCATCGTAATATGCAAGACCGAAGTCGATGAAATAAATCATACCATCTTTCAGTATCATGTTCATCGGTGTAAGATCTCCATGTATGATTCCAGCAGAATGAAGTTTTGCAACATTTTCCCCGATCTTTACGGCTATTTCTCTGTTTATCACATTTCTAACTGCATCACCATTGATTCTCTCCATAACTATTCTGCAACCCTCAACATCGAGAATGATGGGCGTTGCCACCCCCGATCTTCTTGCACTTGAGATTATTTTTGCCTCAGAAACAGTTCTTCTTTTCCTCAGTTTATCATCAAGCTCCTTAACACGGTATCTCTTGCTTGTTCTTATCTTCTCAACAAATATGTCATGGATCTTTACCTCAGCTTCCCCGCCCAGTATCGTTTTTACCATGGTACCTCAACCTCTTCAATTCTGAAGTCCGGTCTGACATATGATTCCTGGATCTCTGTTCTGACCCCATGTTTTGCCATCAGAAGTCCTGTGTAAGCTATCATGGCTCCGTTGTCCCCCATATATTTAATAGGAGGGGCGTGAAAACTTGCGTTTCTATCATGGCACATGAGTCTGAGCATTTCCTGAAGTCTTCTGTTTGCCCCAACCCCTCCAACGAGAAGACACTCACTCTTTCCAAGATATGCCATTGCTCTCTCTGTTACCTCAACAAGCATCGCAAAAGCAGTCTCCTGAAAGCTGAAAGCAATGTCTTCAGACCTACATCCTTCATCGAAAAGTTTCATTGCATGGGTAACAATCCCGCTGAAGGAGAAATCCATTCCCTTCACAACATATGGCATCTCAATGTATCTTGTGCCTTTTTCAGCCAGCTTTTCCACCCTTGGCCCTCCGGGGTGTGGAAGCCCTATGTATCGTGCGAACTTGTCAATTGCATTTCCTATCCCTATATCCAGTGTCTCACCAAAAACCCTGTACCTGTTACCCCTTCTTGCGATAATCTGGCTGTTTCCACCACTCACATATACAGTAACTGGATCTTCAGCTCCTGTTAGCCATCTCCCTATCTCAACATGTGCTAAACAGTGATTTACACCTGCCAGCGGTTTCTCAAGTTTCAATGCCAGTGCTCTTGCAACTGTTGCACCAATTCTTAGGCAAGGTCCCATACCGGGACCCTGAGAGAATGAGATAACATCCATCTCATCCGGTGAGATTTTTTTGAAAATCCTGTTCAGTACATTTCCTGCTACCTCTGAATGGTGCTGGGCTGCCTCTCTCGGATGTATTCCTCCCTCTTTCGGTGAATATGCCTCATTTTCAAGGGCAATAATCTCCTTCTCGCTTACAACTCCAATGCTGAAGTTCCATGCTGTGCTCTCAATTCCAAGGGATATCATTTCTTGAATTCAGTATAACCACATTTTCCACAGGTTCTTCGGTCCATGTGTTCTGCCAGAAAAACACCTTCACCGCATCTGGGACAGAATTTTCTGTTTCTGACAACCTTGTCTCCCTTGATTTCATAGAACTTGGAGACAAGCACCTCTCCCTTCTCATTTGACGGCATCATTCTCCCTCCTTCTCTTCACCAAAATTTCTCTTAAGCACGTAATCTTCCTCAACAGACTTCATATCCTTTTCTGTATCGTATATCAGAGCATATCCCTCTGCCTCCATCTTTCCAAATTCAGGTTTCATCCACCTTACGACAAGCCTGTTCACTTCTGCATTGAGCAATCCTGAAAGCTTCTCTCTCACATCCTTTCTTGATGGAGTCACCTTTGAATCTTCATACTTTACTCTGAAGTACACCTCCTTTCTCTTCAGCAGAGGGTTGTCCTTCTGCCTTTCAATAAGTATTTCCACGTTCATCACCTCCTGTCAGCATTTTTTTAACTCTATCATCCCCGATCTCTTCCATCTCCTCAACTATTCTGGATATTAGAACTTTATCCTCCTGATTGATGGAATATGCGATTATTCCTCTCCCCGGCATTCCAAACAGTATTAGACTTTTTTCGGGCAGAATCAGGGCAAGAGGCAGGGCTGCCATATCCTCTTCTCCATCCACAATTATGCAGGTTTTTTCATTTTCAACTGCATGAAACAGTGCTTTAACAAGCTCTTCTGTCAGATGTCCCTGTGGATTTTCAACTCTGATCTTCCTGTAATCCCTTATAAAACCCTCGAGAAGATCTTTTTCAATCTTACTCAATCTGGATCTCTTTGTTTTGAAATCGATTATAGCAATATCGGGCTCAAAACATGCCTGAAATGTGTAAAGTGTTACCAGATCTCCAATGGTGACAAAGATTGTTGCATTTTTAATTTCCTCAATTTTTTTGATTAATTCAGGACCTTTTCCCTCATAAAGCTTCCCAACAGGTTTTGAAAGCCTGTCTCTCTGATTTTCCCTGACTCTCAGCATCTCAGCTCACTATCAGCGCATACTTTCCTGCATATTTTATCCCAAGCTTCTTCGCGATTTCACTTTTTTCAGGATCTATGACAACCACATATCCATGCCATTCCTTGGTAAAATCTCTTCCACCACACACCTTGCATATCGTTGGCTCTTCAGTTATGTATCTGCACTTTTTGCATGCGTACTCTACCATCAACCACCACTCTCCAGCTTCTCCTTCTCCTCCTGAATCCATTTAATTGCTCCGAGCCATGGCTGCCTCATGGTGAGACCGATCTTGCTTTTTTCAGGCTCCTTTTCTTTCAGAGAAAGTGCCACAATTCTCGCTCTTACGATGTCACCCTCTTCAACTGTTTTCTTGCTCTCCTTTGCCACCAGTCTTTTGCTTTTCTCATCGTAGTTCAGGTAATCATCGGTAATCTGGCTCATGTGAAGCAGTCCATCGAGAGGTCCAAGTGACACAAATGCCCCAAATTCCACAATCTCGTTTACAACCCCTTCTACAATCTCCTGCATCACCGGTTTAAATGTAATTGCGTTGAAAACAACATCAAAGTAAATTCCACCATCACCCTCTATTATTCTACCTTCCCCAATCTCCTCAATACTTTCAATGCATACTATCATTCCATACTCCTTGTCAAGTTTCCCCTGAAAGTTTTCCCAGAGCAGTTCTCCGATTATCTCGTCCAGACCCTCTCCAAGCCTGTCAGGAGGTACCCTGACAGTATCTCTGATCTTTATTCTACCATACATGAGCATCACCGAGAATACGGATAACCAGAATTGGTTATGGATTATAAATTTATTCCTTACTCCAGATCGTCTTCAATTTTCCACCCAAAAATTTCCTGAACAAACCTGAAGCAAAATACACATCTCCTGAAAGAATCCTTTTGAAGATGTATCTCGGTCTCAGGTAGAACTTTCTGTAGGCATACTTCAGGATTTCGTATATCCTTTCAGGTGGCAGATAATAATTTTTTAGAACTGGTTTTCCTGCAGTATAATCATCAAAATTTTCTGTCAAAAGCCATTTGTTCTTTTTAGCAGTCTCATAGAGCTCGGTTCCGGGATATGGTGTTAAAATTGAAAACTGGGCGTAATCAGGGTTCAGTCTTACTGATGTCTCAACTGTTTTCATCATCTCCGATTCTGTCTCCATTGGCGCTCCAAGAATAAATGAACAGGCTGCCAGTATTCCAGTTTTTTTAACGGTTTTCACTGCATCTCTTGCTTTTTTCATGTCTATTCTCTTCCTGTAAAATTTCAGGATGTTATCACTTGCTGATTCAACCCCGAAATAGATAAGGGTGCATCCAACCCTTGCCATTGTGGTGGAGAGTTCACTATTTACAGTATCCACCCTTGATGAGCAGCTCCATTTTATGTCCAGTCCCCTTTCTTTTATTTCCTTGCAGATCTCCTCTACCCTCTTTCTGTCCAAAGTAAAGGTGTCATCGCTGAATGCAATTTGGTTTGCCTTGAATTTATCCATGAGCCATTGCAGTTCCTCACCCACCTTAACAGCACTTTTTGCCCTGAATTTTTTCCCCATAAATCTGGAGGTTACACAGTATATGCATCCAAATGGACATCCCCTTGAGCTGATAACAGGAAAATATTCAAGCCTTCTTCCAACAACCCTGTACTTATCCATGGGAAGCAAATCGTATGCTGGCAGTGGAAGAGCGTCAAGATCTTCTTCAAATTCTCTTACGGGATTGAATTTAATCCTCTCGTTCTTTCTGTAGCATATTCCCCTGATGTCAGCTACACTCTTGCCCCTTTCAACGTTTTCTGCCAGTTCTACAATTGTTCGCTCACCTTCACCTATGCATACAGCATCTGCCCCCTTTTTCAGTGCCTCTTCAGGCATAAATGATACGTGAACTCCTCCAGCTATCACAAAAACATCTGGAAGTTCTGATTTTATTGCTTCAATGTATTTCAGTGCTGTATTGAATGTGGGTGTTGTTGAGGTAATTCCAACAATTTCAGAGTCTTTCACTTTTTTAGTGATTTTTTCCAGGCTCAGATTTTCAACAGCGTTGTCAATAAGCTGAACTTTGTGTCCATTTTCCCTTAAAGCTCCAGCTAAGTATGCTATGCTGAGGGGAGGTGTGAAGAATTCAATCTTTTCAGATGTTTCAACTTTTGAAGATGGACTTATCAGCGATATGTTCATGGTATCCCGGCTATTGTTTTTGCACAGTTAATTATTTGAAATACTACTTAAAACTGGCGATTTGAAAGATTATTTTTGGAGTTATTATATATTTAAACTTCCTAAAAAATTATTTCTGAACCCTTTTTAAGTCGCAGGGGATGCAAAAACCACCGTTAATTACATAGAATTTACAGAGCTCCCGGGTACACATGTATCCAGGGATGACAAATTTCCATTTCCAGCACCAGAATCTCTCCACAATATTATTTTATCTCAGGCACAATATATCTTTTCCCCCTGTTTTCCTGACTAAAGGAAATATAAAAAATTATAAACTCATACAAATTTCTGTGACTTGGATGAGAGTTGTAATGAAATTCGGGGGTGCAAGTGTTAAAGATGGGCGGAGCATTCTCCACTGTGCAAATCTTGTAAAGAAGTTTTCAAACAAAAATGAGATTGTTGCTGTCACCTCGGCAATGCATGGTGTGACAGACTCACTCGTTCATGCAGCAAGAAAATGCTGTAACGAACCGTCTGCAGGCTTTATCAAGCTTTTCATTGCAGAGATGATGAAGAAACATTACGATGCTGTTAACGAGGCAGTCAGGAATGACGAGATAAAATCAAAAGTTCTCTCGAAAATAGACAAGCTTCTGGATGAACTTGAAAAGGTTTTGCTCGGGATCAACTATCTTGGAGAGCTTACACCGAGAAGTCTTGACTACATACTCTCCTTTGGTGAGAGACTGTCTGCACCGATTTTGTCTGCCTCGCTTCTCTCATCCGGTGTGGACAGTCTTGCTCTGGAAGGTGGAGATGCAGGCATAATCACTGATGAAACGTTTGGCAGAGCTAAACCTCTTCCTGAAGTTTATGGAACGATAAAGAGCAGACTTGAACCGTTGGTATCTTTGAAAAAGACAGTACCTGTGGTCTCAGGATTCACAGGTGTAACGAAAAATGGAACGATTACAACTCTTGGGAGAGGTGGAAGCGATCTCACAGCCACTCTGATAGCCTCAGCACTTAATGCTGATGAAGTCTGGCTTTGGAAGGAGGTTGATGGGGTGATGACAACAGATCCAAAAATAGTTCCTGAAGCAAAGCTGATCAGCGAAATAAGTTATCAGGAGGCAATGGAACTCTCCCATTTCGGTGCTAAAATTCTCCATCCAAAGGCACTTGAGCCTGTAATGAAAAAAAGGATTCCTGTCAGAATAAAGAATACATTTAATCCTGATGCAGATGGAACTGTTATCCGGGAGAGCATCAGATCGACAAAGGATATAGTAAAGGCAATAAGCCTGATTGAAAAGGTTTCGATAATCAACATAAGTGGTGCTGGCTTTGATTTTGCAGAGATAATGGCAGATGTATTCAAAAAACTGGCTGAAAACAAAGTACACGTCATAATGGTTTCTCAGAGCTCTTCAGAACTGAATCTGTCCATAGTTGTTGATGAGTCAGATACCAACAGAGCTGTGAAAGCTCTTGAAGAAACACTTAATGGAGCAGGAAGGATTGGTAAAATAGAGGATATTGCAGTCATAAGTGCTGTTGGAGCCGGAATGGCAGGAACTCCTGGAGTCGCTGGTAGAATATTCTCAGCTCTTGGGAAAAACAGAATCAATGTGGTTATGATAAGTCAGAGCTGTAGCGAATACAACGTCAGCCTTGTTGTCAGAAGGGATGAGGGCAGAAAAGCTGTAAGGGTTTTGCATGAAGAATTTGGACTTTCTTCCTGATGCTTTGGCTGTGTTTTTACTTTCACTCTGCACATAACTGTTTTTTAGCTTCAGGTCAGTGAATTCCGTGTGAGATACAAGGCATCATGGGTTTTCAGATGTCCTTACTGGATATACCTGAAAACAAAATATCCTGAATATGATAAATTCCCTTCTGAATATGTCAGGAAGGGGAGGTTAGCTGAGGATGAATTTAAGAAATACCTCAGAAAACGAAATGAGAGATTTCAGGAGCAGATCAGACTCAAATATGTTGCTGAGGACTACACAATTACAGGAAGGGCGGATTTCATGACTCCTTCAAGGATTTACGAGGTGAAACATGTAATTAAATTCAGAAAACCTCCAAAAAACTGGATTGGACAGCTGAATCTTTACCTCGGAATGTCAGGGAAGAAAAATGGATCTGTTATCGAGTTCAATGGAAAAAAATTCAGGGAATACAGATTTGATTTCAGCAGCAGATTGTTTGAGGAAAGCATAGCTTTTTTCGACAGGATACATTCTGGAAATTACAGAAGAAATCTGAAACAGTGCAGATTCTGCAATTACTCCTTCATTTGTCTGAAGTGAATATCAGTTCTGCATGCCTGTCAGGAATTGCCACTGGAGTTTCCCTTTTTCCTTCAAAAACTTCTTTGCTTACATAAAGTCCGCAAAAACATCTTCCGTACTCATCAATATCACTCCGGGCATAAACGCAGGGACAGATTATTTTTTTATCGATATCGTAATTTCCCGTCACTATTCTGCATGGACAGTAAGTCCTGCCGTATCTTCTTCTGTTCTCCAATAGACCTCTTGCAAGTTCAAGAAGTATTTCTCTGTCTGGATTTGGCTTCCATTTTTTGGACATTGCTATTTTCTCAATAACAGTCAGATATTCCTCAGGACTCATTTTTGATCTCCTTCACAAGCCTTTCCAGCTTTTCCCTGTCAAATCCCACTATTACAGTATCATTGTGAACAACAACAGGAACCGCATACATTCCTGCATGGCTGTAAGCTTCTCTCATTGCCATCTCCCTTTTTTCGGAATCCAGTTTATCAATGAAAATCACATCCGGTTCTATTCCATTTTCTTCCAGGAATTTGAGAGTCTTCTTACAGTAAGGGCAGGTTGTTAGGGCATAAACTCTGACCATGATTTCTGTTGGCAGTATTCAGTATAATATTTTTGGCGAAGGTTATGGTTGCTGGATTATCGGATATCAAAAATTTAGTGGAATCTTATTAACCCATCTTTTTTGGGGAAAATAAAAACCCTTAAATAACGATGACATGGCATTATTAATAGTGATAGATTATGAGCGGGATATATCCACCGGGAGAGTTTGTTAAACAGGCAAACATCAGGGATCCATCGATTTATTCCCGAGCACATGAGAACTGGGTAGAGTTCTGGGAGGGGTTTGCAGGGGAACTTGAGTGGTTTGAGCCTTGGGAAAAATTTTTTGATGATTCCAAAGCACCGTTTTTCAGATTTTTCGTAGGTGGGAAGCTCAATGCCAGCTACAACTGTGTTGACAGACATGCACATAAGAAAAACAAGATTGCCATACTGTGGGAAGGTGAAAATGCAGAGAAAAGAACTTACACGTACTATCAGCTGTTCAGAGAGGTCAATGCATTTGCAAATGGGTTGAGATCGATTGGGGTTGAGAGAGGTTCAAAGGTTGCAATCTACATGCCAAACATTCCTGAAGGAGTAGTATCCATGCTGGCATGTGCCAGAATCGGAGCAACACACATCTACATTTTCGAAGGTTTCAGTGCGAGGTCTGCAGGATTCAGGATCAAAGACAGCAGGGCTGATTTTCTCATAACCGCAGATGGATATTACAGGAGAGGCAATCTGATAAACCTCAAGGAAAAGGCTGACAAGGCTGTTGAGCTATCTGGAACTGTGAAAAAGGTTGTTGTTGTTAAAAGAGCAGGAAATGAGATAGATTTTTCAGAGGAGAGAGACGTATGGTATCGTGATCTTCTGAGAAAAGGAAAATTCAGGGCAGAAATACTGGACTCAAATCATCCCCTTTTCATAATGTACACAAGTGGATCATCAGCTGAACCAAAAGGTGTGGTTCATTCAACGGGAGGGTATCTTGTTCATGTCCATGCAACATCAAAAACAGTTCTGGATTTAAAGGAGAATGATATAATATGGACCACAGCAAGTCTTGGATGGATAACAGGACACAGCTATGCTGTTTATGGTCCACTTTCAGTTGGATCAACAGTTCTGATTTACGAGGGTGCACCTGACTACCCTGATAAGTGCAGAACTTTTGAGATAATTGAAGAGTATGGTGTCACAATCTTCTATACAGTTCCAACTCTTGTCAGAATGATACAGACATGTGATCCATCTGAGTACGATATCTCAACGGTCAGGCTCATGGGAACTGTGGGTGAGCCAATAGAACCTGAAACCTGGATATGGCTTTACAGAGAAGTGGGAAAGGAGAAAATTCCAATTGTCAACACGTGGTGGCAAACAGAGACAGGAGGACATGTTGTATCTCAGATTCCTTCCTTAACACCAATGAAACCAGCTTCAGTTGGAAAGCCCTTGCCTGGATTTGAGGTGGCAATTCTTGATGATGGTGGAAAGCATGTCAAGCCCTTTGAGATCGGGAACCTTGCAATAATGAAGCCATTTCCTGGAATCATGCTTGAGCTGAATGGGGACACAAGAAGCTACGTCAGATTTTACTGGAGCAGATATGGGAAGAGAATTTACTACACCGGAGATTATGCATATGCAGATGAAGACGGGCACATATGGATAGTTGGCAGGTCAGACGATGTTCTGAACATAAGCGGTCACAGAATATCTTTGACTGAAATTGAGCAGGTTGTGATAGAGGTTCCTGAAATCAGAGAAGTTTCAGCAATAGGTTTACCAGATAGAGTTAAGGGAAATGTTATCGGAGTATTTGCAGTAGCTGAAAGTCCCGGAAAGGAAACAGGTGAAAAAATAATTGAGAAGGTTGAAAACGACATTGGAAAGATAGCAAGACCGGGATTGGTAGTATTTGTCTCAGACCTTCCAAAGACAAGCGGAAAAATTGCTAAAAGAGCAATATATGATGCCGTGGTGGGAAAGAAGAGGTCGAGCTATATTGTGAACCCGGAAACAATTGAACCGCTCATGAAGCTGAAACCGAGTGAGAGGGGAATTGTTGTGGTTGAAGCATCAGGAAAATAAAAAATTTTTAAATATTCATCCTTTCACGGAAATTCCATGGGTAAAACCATAGCTGAAAAAATATTTTCTGAGAAAAGCGGACAGGATGCTTTTGCCGGAGATATTGTTATTGCAAAAATTGATCAGATAGCCCTTCAGGATGGCACAGCACCTCTTACAATAAATCAGATCCAGTCATTGGGATTTTCTTATGAAAAAATAAGGGGAGCCACGATCACCCACTTTTTCGTAGATCATGCTGCTCCATCTCCAAGAAAAGAGTTAAGCAATGATCAGAAGCTGATAAGAGAATTTTCAGAAAAAATTGGAGCTGATTTCAATCCTCCTGGAGAGGGGATAATCCATCAGCTTATGATTGAAAGGTATGTGAATCCGGGAGATCTTGTTGTAGGAGCTGACAGCCATACATGCACTTACGGGGCTGTTGGAGCCTTTTCGACAGGCATGGGATCGACAGATGTTGCCATAGCAATCGCTCTGAAAAAAAACTGGTTCAGGATTCCAGAGACATTCAGGATTGAGATTAATGGAAAACTCGGCACAGGAGTATTCCCAAAAGACCTGATGCTATCGATAATTGGAAAACTCGGTGTGGATGGTGCAACCTACAAGACTCTTGAATTTCAGGGTGAAACAGCAGATTCAATGCACATGGATGGAAGACTGACAATGGCAAATATGGCAATTGAATGCGGTGCAAAGGCAGGGCTTTTCAAAAGTGATAATGAAACAAGAAGATTCCTGATAGAGAGAGGAAGAGAAGATAAATTCAGGATCATTGAGCCAGATGAGAATGCTGTATATGAGAAAGAGCTGTTTTTTGATGCAAATGATGTTGAACCTCTTGTTGCCAGGCCCCATAACGTTGATAACGTATCTCCAGTAAGCGATGTTGAAGGCACACATGTAGACCAGGTGTTTGTGGGCACATGTACAAACGGCAGGCTGAGCGACATTGAAACAGTTGCAAAAATGCTCAAAGGAAGAAAAATTGCTGAAAATGTAAGGTTCATTGTTGGACCTGCCAGCAGGGAAATTTACCTTAAAGCAGACGAGCTCAGATACATCAGGACAATAGTTTCGGCAGGTGGTGTTGTAATTCCACCAGGCTGTGGTCCGTGTGTTGGTATCCACATGGGGATACTTGCTGATGGGGAGGTCTGTGTTTCAACACAGAACAGGAATTTCAGAGGTAGAATGGGGAATCCTGAGGCTGAGATATACCTTGCATCACCTGCTACAGCAACAGCAACAGCGATAGAGGGAAAGATAGCAGATCCGAGGAAGTACCTGTAAACTTCATTTTGCCTAAGGTTTTTATTAAGCACGGGCAACCTGAGACTCAATGGACATACAGGATGAAATAAGGAGACTTGAGGAGGAAATCAGAAATACTCCTTATAACAAGGCAACAGAACATCACATAGGCAGACTCAAGGCAAAGCTCGCAAGACTTAAGGAAGAGGCTGAGAAGCAGAGAAAGAAAACAGGTGGAGACCACTTTGCAATAAAGAAAGAGGGAGATGCAACCGCAGTCCTTGTTGGCTATCCATCTGTCGGTAAGTCCACGATTCTCAACGCCCTCACAGGTGCAAAAAGTCAGGTGGGCGAGTATGATTTCACCACCTTGAAGCCTGTGCCTGGGATGCTTGAACACAACGGTGCAAAAATCCAGATTGTCGATGTTCCGGGAATAATTGAAGGTGCATCCAAAGGGAAGGGAAGAGGCAGGGAGATTCTTGCGGCCATAAGAAATGCAGATCTGATAATAATTGTTGTTGATGTTTCCTCCAT
>JALURI010000105.1 GCA_027016965.1 Geoglobus sp. | reverse complement strand
TTGTAACAGCCACAACATACTCACCATCAAAATTTCTGGAAAAATCCTCGTGTATATCGAGAAATTTCTCAACATCATGGATGGTTGAATAAAAAACACCGTATTTGAACTTCTTTTTGCTGTATGATCTGACCAGACCTTCATTTACACTGTATCCTGAAAAAAACCTGTCTGTGATCTCCTTCATTCTATCCAGTGAATTGAAAAACTTTTTTGATCTAAGGTACTCATCGTAAGCCTCACCAACCAGATCCCCTGTAGGTGAGTAGGTGTGAATGTGTCTGAACTCCACTCCACCAATCTCCATTTTCTCTGAATAAAAGAGACTGTTCACTGTTTCAGGTTCGCTGCACATGCTCTCAACTATCCTTTCTTCAATTTCAACGAAATCAAGTTCTGGATTACTGATGTAGAAAGAAAGAAGAACATTCATGGAAATTCTTCTGATTTCCTCCTCCGTTACAACTTTTCTGCCTGACAGCTCATGAGAAACCCTTTTTATTGCTTCAGTGAGCACGTTCATTATCACTGGCTGGTCAGGAATTTTTTAAGTATTGGGGACTATTGACTCATCAGGCAAAAACTCATCTCAGGCAGGAATGAAAAGCTTTAAATAGTCCTTGGTTTCATGTCGAGATGAATGCAAAGAAGCCGTGCATACTGGTGGCACTTTGGATTTTTTGGTTTCTGGTATAGCTTTAGCTATTGAAACAGGGTGGTGATTTTGGTGATGCTGCGCTTGAGATGTTTGGGGTCTCTATGTATAAAATCTTTAAATAAAAGAGGTGGATAAAATTGATAGGGAAACAAAGAAGGCTTAAAAAGATTTTAAAGAACGGACGAGCACTGATAGTTCCTATGGATCATGGGATGACAAAACCGGAGACAGGGCTTGAAGATACTGATAGGATGATTTCACTGCTTGACGGTGTTGCAGATGCATTTGTTCTGCATAAAGGAATGGTGGTGCATTCAGACCTTGTCAGCAGCATGGAATCTGCTCTTATCATACATCTCTCTGCCTCAACAAGTCTGAGTCCTGATCCACTGGCAAAAAAGGTTGTAACAAGTGTTGAAAAGGCAATTCAGCTTGGGGCAGATGCGGTGAGTGTTCACATAAATGTTGGAAGCGATACGGAAGGTGAACAGATAAGAGAGGCATCCATCGTTGCTGAAAGCTGTATTGATTATGGCATCCCTCTGCTAATCATGAGCTATCCAAGGGGAAGGGGGATAAACGAATACGGACTTGAAGAGGTCAAACTTGCTGTCAGAGTTGCGAATGAGATTGGAGCGGATGTTGTAAAGACAAATTACACCGGGAGTGTTGAAACATTCAGGGAGGTTGTTGAGTTTTCAAGGGCACCTGTTGTGATAGCAGGTGGTGGTAAAAGGAGCGATGCGGAAATAATCGATATGGTTGAGGAAGCGATGATTGCAGGAGCAAGCGGAGTAGCCATGGGAAGAAATGTTTTTCAGGCTGATGATCCCAGAGAATTTGCTCTCAAAGTTAGCAGAATAGTTCATGGTGTGGTATATGAAAGAACTGTGGCTGATAGATGATGGAAAAGTATGGGAATCGGTAAAGGAAAATGCAAAAAATGCAATAGAGCTCGGTTTTACTGGCATTGCAGTAAGAGATGAGTTTATAGAAAGGGTAAGAAGACTTGGGAACATTGAAGTCGAAAGTATCCAGATATTTAAAATAAAATCATCTGAGGATCAGGAGAGAGCAATTGAAGTTGCAAAATCCAGATCGAGGGTTTTTCTTGATTTTGAAGACTGGAAGATCATACCTCTGGAAAATATAATTGCGATGAAGACAAGTGGTAAGATAATAGCAATTGTGAGAGACGCTGAGGAGGCTGAAACAGCACTCACCACACTGGAATCGGGAGCTGACGGAATTGCAGTATATTCAAAAAGTAGAAATGAGTTGAGAGAGTTCACCAGAGTGATTGAAAACCAGAAAAGTGTGAAGCTTGCAAAAGCCAGGATTACAGAAATCAGAAAACTCGGAATGGGGGACAGAGTTTGTGTTGATACAATATCCCTCATGGAAGTGGGTGAGGGAATGCTTGTTGGAAACAGTGCAGGCTTCATGTTTCTCGTGGCAAGTGAGAGTGAGGAAAGTGAGTATGTGTCATCAAGACCTTTCAGGGTTAATGCAGGAAGTGTCAACGCATATGTGAAGGTTGGTGAAAGGACAAGGTACCTTTCTGAGCTTAAATCTGGAGATGAAGTGGAGATAGTCAGATTTGACGGTAAGGTGAAAAAAAGCTTTATTGGCAGAATTAAGGTTGAAAAAAGACCGATGATTCTTGTAAGAGCCAAAAATGAATCAGGAGAGGGGTCCGTGATCCTCCAGAATGCCGAAACAATCAAGCTGATAAATCCAGATGGAAAACATGTGAGTGTGACTGAGTTGAGAGAAGGGGACGAAATCCTTGTGTATCTCGGTGAAAAGGCGAGACATTTCGGGATTGCTGTGGAGGAGAGTATAATTGAAGGGTAAAATTGTAGCGTCTGTGAGAAGTTTTGCTGAGGCATCACAGGCTGTAAGGGTTGCAGATGTGATTGAGTTCAGACTGGATCTATTCCCATCTTTTCCCGAATACGACAGGGTTAGGACCGAAAAACCTTCAATAATAACCATAAGAAGAAAGGAAGATGGAGGTAGATTTGATGGAGAGGAGGAAGAGAGACTTGAATTGCTTTTAAAATATTCAAAATATTCAGATTTTGTTGATATTGAAACAGATGTTGATGATGATACATTTCTGAAATTTGAGAAGGTTAAAATTGTTGAATCCTACCACAATCTTTCTGAAACTCCAAGTTATGATGTTCTTGCCGATATTGTTGAGGGAAAAAGGGGGGATTATATCAAAATAGCCACAATGGGGAACGAAAAAGAGGACGTGCTTAAAATTGTCAGACTTCTCATAGACTATGAGGGGGTTATTGCGTTTCTGATTGGGAAGACCTTTGCCTATACACGGATACTCTCTTTTACTCTCGGTTCTCCATTCATATACTGTGCTATCTCTACTCCAGTTGCCCCTGGACAGTATGATGTTTATACTGCAAGAAAAATTCTAAGGTCAATGGGTGTTGTATGAAGATTCTGATTTATGGAACGGGAGGCATGGGAAAAATATTCAGGGATTTCTTTTCTACAAGAGGATACCATGTGAGATGCTACGACATCAACAGAGAGATAAGCGAAATAGAGGAAAGAGAGGTGACAGATTTTGATGTTATTTTTCTCTGCGTTCCAATGGATTCAATTGAAGAGGCTGTAAAAAGGATTTCGGAGTTAAACAGAAAAGCTCTTGTTGTTGATATTGCAACGATAAAATCAACTTCCATACCGTTTCTTGAGAAACACTGTCTTGAATACATGAGCATTCATCCCATGTTTGGTCCTGAAAGCGAAATCGGTCTTTCAAACATAATTGTTGTCGAGCGAAGCGGCAGATATGAAGAGGATATAATTCTGGAAGAGTTCAGAAAAGCGGGGACAATAATTTCAAGTCTGCCTTACAAAGAGCATGACAGAAAAATGGCAGAAATCCAGGGAACTGCACATTTTCTCCTTTTCTTGTTCGCTCTTTCACTCAGAGATAAATTCATGGATCGATACGAAATTGCCTCACCGATTTTTCTGGTTATGCACAAGCTTGCAAGTCGAATAATAAACCAGGACTGGAGAATGTACTACCATATTCTCAAAAACGCCGAAAAAACAAGATTCGAAATAGAAAAAAATGCAAAGCTCCTAAATGAAGTATTGAAGAGTAGAGAAGATTTTAGACTCCTTATAGAGGAACTGAGAACCGAATTCAACAACTACAGAGATTCAACATTCATCTTGGATTCATACAAGGCAACAGTTGAGGTCAAGAGTATAGATGAGCTCAGGGGGTACATCAGGGCTCTTGATTCTCTGATTCTCAGGCTTATTGAAAATAGAGTATTTGCAGGTAAAAAGGTTGCACTTGAAAAGAAAAGGCTGAATGAGCCGGTTGAGATATCTCAAATTGAGGATGTGAAGATCAGAGAAATTACAGGAAAAACATCTCTGAATCCCCTTTACATTTCCGAGATATTTGAAAATATAATGAAGCTCACAAAGGAAGAAGAATACAGAACAATAGGTATCAAGAGGAAAATAGCGGTTCTCGGACCCCATGGAAGCTACACAGAGGAAGCGGCATTGAGACTCACAGGATCAAGACTTCCAATAATATATCGAAACAGTGTTGAGGATGTGTTCAAGGCTGTTGAAAGCGGTGAGGCAGACTTCGGGCTGGTTCCTGTTGAAAATTCCCTGCATGGAACTGTGATTCAGACCCTTGACTCTCTCATGAAGCACAGTGTTGAGGTTTTTGCTGAATATGAATCAGAGATAAGACACAACCTTGTGGGTAAAAGAAAACTTAGCCTGAAGGAGATAAAAACAATTTTTTCTCACCCTCAGGCAATAGCACAATGTTCTGAGTTCATAAACAACTACATTCCCCATGCCGAAATAAGATACACAAGAAGTACAAGCGAAGCAATAGAAATGCTTGATGATGCTTCAGCTGCAATAGCATCGGAGCTTGCTGCAAAGTTGTACAAATTACACATCATCAAAAGAGATATACAGACAAAAACACCTAACAGAACAAGGTTCTACATAATCAGGAGGCATATTGGTGATTCAGAAGACGGAGATGTTACATGCATATTTTTCGGAGTTGATGACAGACCAGGGGCGCTTTACAGCGTTCTTGAAGTTTTCTACAGGCATGGGATAAATCTCAGAAAGCTTGAAAGCAGACCATCAGGCAACAGGCTGGGAGATTATGTGTTCTTTGCAGAGGCTGAGAAAAGACTTGATGAAGAAATTGTGGAACAGTTAAAAACGAGAACAACATTCTGCAAAATTGCAGGCGTCTTCAAAAAGATTGAAAGCCTTGATGTCTTTAGCAATGCCTCAGCCACCAAAGTTTGAGAACATCATAAGGAAAAGTATTCCAAACAGCATTGCAAACATGAAAACGATGTAATTTCTCTGTTTTTTTCTGTCCTCGTTATACTTCTGCTCACATTCTTTTCCACAGAATACTTCCTCCAGCTCAATTGCCTTTCCACAGACAATACAGTGTCTGTGGGGTATTATTCCGGGCATGTTCTCGAAATTACAGAGGAAGTATAAAAAATTAATTACTCACTTTCAGCCCTTACCATGTAATCCACAATCTCATCTGGAAGCTCTATCCGGTACTCTGAATACCCCACATCAAAAATAAATTTTTCATTAATTGGCATCTCTGATCTGAGCTTCAGCTCTGGCTTGCCATTGTTGAACTCGGTTTCAAGATGAAAGATGTCTGAAAACAGTCTCGAAATCAGAATTATGTCCCTTATGCTCTGGGCATGCTTGACCATCAATGCTATCACCGCACCATCCTTTCCCTCAACCTTATTCATCAGGTTTGAAAGAAACAGATATGTCTTTTCAAGCCCGTGAACCAGTATTAACTCGGATATAAGACTGAGATACACTGATGTTCTCCCTCTAAAAGTGTCTATGGTCTTTGACAGTATTATATTTATCTCATTCAGATTTGCAATGTTAAAATTTCTGGAGCTGAAAGATTGAATTTTTGGCTTTGTATTGTACGAACTTATTATTCTCTGTACTGTAAGGGGATTTTCAGAAAAGAACCAGATTATATTGTCAGATAACCTTGTGCATATGTTATAGCCAAGGGACACACCCCCAAATCCAGATTCCGCAATAATCAGATAATTTCTCATCATTTATTCCCACATCTCCGAGTGGTATTGAGACTATGTTCTACAATTTATTAATGTTTTGTTTTCCGATAATAAAGTTTCCCTCATTATGAGGCATTTCCACCCGAGATGACTCTGAGAACCTTTACCTCACCCTCCACTGCTCTGGAATTAATAGGAACAGGGTCTGTTCCTCTCACAACAACTGCTGTTTCCGGGTTTATTCCTAAATCTTCCAGAATGTCCGAATATGTTTTCCCCTCCTCAACCTCGACAACTTTTTCTTTGAATTCAAATCCACCTAAAAAAGTTAATTTAACCTCAATCCTCTTCCGGGAGGATCTCTTTTGCGACTTCATGGATGTCTCTATTTTCCACTGGATTTTTAATATCATCGACATTTTTCATGAGCAGTTTTTCATCCTTCATAACTTCTTTCTTGGTCCCTTTTCTCTTGAACAGTCTCCAGTTAAACCTTCTCATAATCGATCACAGTATATTCTCTGTTTTTTCCCTATATTAATCTTCTCTGAGAATGAATTTAAATGTTACACGGGATATTATTTAAAGACTGTCAACAAATCACTTCTACCTTTTTTTATCATAATATTTTTCAGAGCGTTTCTGATGCCCTCAATCTCTCCTTTCTTTGCAACACACGGAAAAATCATTTCAGATGATAGTCCTGTTTTTTCAGAGATATAATCTAAGGTTTTCCTTTTGTTTTTAACCCTGTCCATCTTGTTTGCACACAGAAAAACCTCCATACCCACATCTCTCAGAAAATCAACCATCTCAATATCAACTGGAATGTAACCCCTTGATTCCCATCTCTCCACGATTTCTCTGAAAGCCTTTGAATCTATGACAACAACACCTGCCCATATTCTTTCGGAGTTTTCCTCGATGTATCCAACAATGAAATCCTTAACTTTCTCAATGAATCCATCACTTATTCCTCTCATGTAACCAAAACCCGGAAGATCTGTCGCCAGAAAATCTCTGTACCTGAAAAAATTTGGCTTGACCGTTGTTCCTGGTTTTTTCCCTTTTTTTACCTTTACTCCAAAAAGCTGATGAAAGAGCGTTGACTTCCCAACGTTTGATCTGCCACAAAAAATGAATTCAGCATTAATCTGGCCAGAGTCCATAGTATGCATTGAGAATTATTGTGAGAAACCCGATAACAAGACCGAAAGCCAGAACTGCCTTGGGGCTTATTTTGATCTGTGTTTTTTCTTCCTCAAAGTACCTCATTATACCTGCTGAGGACATTAAAGGTGGTGATGAATCCTTCCTTGGCATGGGTAATGATATTAAACTGATTGTATTTTAATTTTGCTATGTTCAGAGTCTTTGATTTTGAGAGCGGTGAAACAGGTTATCTCATCAAAGATGATAAATGGAGATTTGAACTTGCAGGTCTGAAACCCGATTACGTTCTGATTCCGGCATTTTTCAATGCACACACTCACACAGGCGATTCCTTTATCGAGGCACCGAGAATGTCCCTTAACAGGCTTGTAGGTCCAGATGGATACAAGTTCAAAAAAATTCAGGAGACAGATGAGAACAGGATTGTGGAAGGTATGAAAAGGGCAATAGATGTTATAAAGAGAACATCGTCCACATCCCTTGAATTCAGAGAAGGGGGACTGAACGGGTACAGACTCTATCTGAAGGCTGATTCTGACAGGATTCTGATTGCACTTTCAAGACCTCTGAATCTGAGAGAGGCTGAAAAACTTGCTGAACTCTCAAGGGGATTTAACTTCAGCAGTACTAGAGACCATGATTTTTCGTTTCTTGAGGAGTGCAGGGAGATTGCTAGAAAAAGAAAGCTGATATTCGCAATACACGCTGGAGAGGTAAATGGAGAAGATGTGGAAAGAGCTCTTGATCTTGAACCGGATTTTCTCATTCACATGAACCGAGCAGAAAAAAAACAGCTCAGGAAGGCGATGGATATGGGAACACATATTGTATCATGTTTCCGATCAAATGCTTTTTTTGAAGTCTTCAACCTGAAAAACTACAGGATACTTTCAGAGTATGACAGATGGCTTATCGGTACAGACAATACCATGATCGCAAATCCATCAATGTTAGACGAACTCAAGTTTGGAAGCTGTTTTCTGGACTGTGAGGAGCTTTTTAAAGCAGGGACAAGAAATCCTTTCTTTGATAGCTACATGCTCGTGAAGTATAGCAGAATTGTTGATCCTGAAAGAATCATATGTTCTGTAATTAAAAGAACTGAGAGCTGTGATATTGAACTGGTTTTGAGAGAGAGTATAGAAAGGAATTGATTATACGTTCTCTCCTCTGTAGATGCCTGAGTATCCTTCAGTTTCACTGTCAAGGTTGAAGAATACAAGCTGAACTATCCTTGCATTTCTTTTAAGCCATATTCCGTTGTCATTGTAGACCACAAGCCCAACCTCACTCCTGCCCTGATACCCTGCATCCCACACTGCAGTCAGCACATTTGCTCCTGCCCTTATCAGGCTTGATCTCGGTCTTGCAAGAGCCATGAGGTTCTCAGGTATTCTGACAATCTCATTTATGTATGCTCTGTAATACCCCCTGCCCAAATAAACCCAGTCATTCCTGAACTCAATATCGCTCACTTCTGGCAGAATTCTTTCGGTGTTGTCAAAATCAATTCTGGCATCACCAGAAATTCTCCCAATTTTTCTCAGAGTACAGTCAAATCCATTTGGCTGAAGCTGAGTTTCAAGATCCACGTAATCTGAGATCAGATCTTCTTTCTCAATCAATCTTCTGATCTCATTTTTTGAAAGACAGCTCACACAATCACCTCACTCCACTACCAAATCTCCATCCTCTCCTGGTAGATATGCTTGTGAAGTCTATGTAATACTTGTCTATTTTATCGTACTTTCCGAGATTTTTTGCGATCTCAACGGCAATTATGTGAGAACATGGCTTTTTGGCTCTCAAATTTATCTGAAAATCCCTGCACGTACAGAATTTCTCGTCAACTATGTACTCCTCATTCCCAACAACAACAAAAAAGTCCCTGTATTTCTTAACACGCCTCTCCCGAACATAGAAAAAAGCCTTATCTCCTCGCTTACCGAATTTTTCTAACAGATATCTGTAAAGTCCGAACTCATCGCTTTTCAGCTCTCCAATTTTCCTCAGATCATTCCAGATCGTCATCTCCTTCCTGAATCTCAGATCTGTCTATCTCTGTAAGCAAATTGACTGTGTTGATCGCATCTATTGCATCGAGCCACCCAATAACAACCAAATCCTCATCCGGTATTTCAATATCTTCCGGCAACTTTTCACCTGACAGAAGCTTTGCACCCATCTTTGTTATCTCTTCAAGGGCACCCTCCATATCGCCGTTCTTTTCCTTCTCAACAGCATCTTTCAGCAGTTTTTCAAAGGATTTTTTGCTTATTTTTCCATCAAGAACAAGCTCGAGACTTCTTGATACCACATCCATATTTTCTAATGTAATTTCAAGGAGCTCATTTTTTATCTCATCACCTGCATCATACCTTTTCCTAAGAAGAGGGCTGCTCTCTTCCAGCATTTTTTTTGCATCACTTTTTGTCACCTCTCTTGATTTCACACTTTTAAGCAGATTGATGCAGGCAATTATATAATCATCCAGCATTTTATCAAATATTTCCAGCCCATCACCGCTGTCTATGTCCACGTTTTCCTCCTTTATTCGCTCAATCCAGTTTCTGATTCTGGCTTCAGTGTAGAACATTGAATGGGATTTTCCACTCTGAAATATAATGTTTTTGATTGTGAAGTCAAAGGAAATGAGATGTTAACTGCAATACAAAGAGACAGTCCTGAATGTGAATGCCAAAATAAATTTTACACCCATCTGTTCAGCACCCATAAAATCTGAAAAAAACTTTTATTTTACTTCTTCACAAGAATATTTTAATGGATATAGACGAAAAATTCACTACAAAGTTCTGGAAAAGGGTAGCTGACGATTCTCTTACCGGAATTTACATATGTGACCGGAATCTCACGCTTATTTATGTAAATAAAATTGTGGAGATTGCAACAGGATATAAAAAAGATGAACTAATAGGGAAACCCATATCAATTCTTACAATGGAGGAAGATATCAAAGAGCAAAGAGAGATGCTCTCGAAAGTTTTTGACGGTGAAGCAGTAACATATGAAGTTAGATACAGGAGAAAAAACGGTGAGATCAGATGGGTAAAAGGATTTGTATTATCTATGGAGCACAACGGAGAGATATATGCCATTGGGAGCTGGATAGACATAACAAGAGAAAAAAAACTTGAAGAAAAGCTAAAAGAGGATTCTGAACTTTTCAAAGCTCTTGTTCATGAATCTCCAACCCCTGCATTTGTTGTTTCCGATACCAGCTTCATTTACGCCAATAAGGCAATGCAGGAGCTTGTTGGATATACCTGGGACGAGTTGAAACACATGGATCCAATGAGGTTCATACATCCCGATGATAGAGGCATGGTTGAAAAAAGATACAGAGAGAGATTGGCTGGGAAAAGAAAAGCAGAGACTTACTCCTGGAGAATCATAAGTAGAGATGGAAGTGTTAACTGGGTGACAGGAAGACCTTCGAGAATGACCATTGAAGGCAAACCTGCAGTTGCAGTCATTCTGATAGTGACAACAGATCTTCATTTGCTGGCTGAAGAACTAAAAAAAAGCGGAGAGTATCTGACAGTTATCAACAAGATACTTCGTCATGACATACTGAATGATCTGACAGTGATAAGAGGGTATATAGAGATGGGGGATGATGCACTGAGGGGAGCAGCACTTTCAAAGATAGATAGAATACAGACGCTGATCAAAGAAACCAAGGCAATTGAAGAAGCAATTGGTGCAAGAATGAATATAAATCTTGCAGATGTGGTCAGTGAGATCGGAAAACATTATGAAAGCATTGCTGAAATTGAGTACGTTCTGAACAATGTTTATATCAGGGCAAATGAAGCAATTTATTCTGTCATAGACAACATCATGAGAAATGCTGTGATGCACAGTGGAAGAAAAAAGCCAAAGATAACAGTTGAGGTTTTCTCACTTGGAAGATTTGGGGTCGCAAGAATATCAGATGACGGTGTGGGGATTCCTGACGATCTGAAAAATATAATTTTCGATGAAGGTTTCTCAACATCAAACAGCACAGGACTTGGACTTTACATAGCAAAGAAGGTGATAGATCTGCTTAATGGAGAGATAAACGTATATGACAATGAACCCTCAGGAGCTGTTTTTGAAATAAAGCTCAGGAAAGAGTAAACTTCATCATGATAAATTATTTATAGATTGTATTCCATATAATTGAAAGGTGATGTAGCCATGGAAAACGGTTTTATGGGGAGTATACTGAGAGTGGAACTTTCAAGTGGGTCCCTGGACGTTATTGATGTGGACGAGGAAGTAGCAAAGAATTTTCTCGGTGGAAAGGGCTATTCTGTGTACCTCTTCTGGCAGTATCTGAAAGAATACGAGAAGGAAGGTATGGCTGCCAGGGACATTGATCCTTTTGGTGAAGAGAATGTTCTCATCTTTGGAACAGGTCCAGCTACAGGCGTATCTGGATTTCCGGAGTCTGGAAGATACCATGTAATGACACTGAGAAGTCCCCTGACAGGTGCCATAGGCTCTGCAAACAGCGGTGGAAGATGGGGACCCTATCTGAAGTTTGCAGGCTTTGACATGATTGTAGTAGAAGGAGCCTCTTCTGAACCGGTATATCTCGAGGTGATCGATGGTGTTGCAGAATTGAGGAAAGCTAACGACCTCTGGGGAAAAAATGTATTTGACACAACCTCAACCCTTGAAAGAAGATATGAGGAGAAGGTAAGCGTTGCATGCATTGGTCCGGCTGGAGAGAATCTGGTTAACTATGCTGCAATAATCAACGATAACCACAGAGCAGCAGGGAGAACTGGAGTGGGGGCGGTAATGGGAAGCAAGATGCTTAAAGCGATTGTTGCTGGTGGGAACTTCAGACCGGAAATAGCCAAAGAGGAGGAGTTCAGAGAAGCTGCAAAGAAAGCACTTGATAAGGTTAAGCAGAATCCTGTTACTGGAGAAGGACTGCCAAATTATGGAACTGCCGTTCTTGTCAATGTGATAAATGAAAGCGGTGCTCTCCCTTATAAAAACTGGCAGTATGCATACCATGAGAATGCAAATGACATAAGCGGTGAAACTCTCGCTGAGAAATATCTGGACAGAAACCATGCCTGCTGGGGGTGCTCAATAGCATGTGCAAGGGCAACATCGGTCAAAGCCGGAGCTTTTCAGGTAAAGGACTCTGAAGGTCCTGAGTATGAGTCAATCTGGAGTCTCGGTAACGACACAGGAGTAATAGACCTTGAGGCAATAATAAAGGCAAACCATCTCTGTGATGAACTGGGGCTTGATACAATTTCGATGGGAGCAGCCATTGCCTGTGCCATGGAGCTTTATGAGAAGGGCAAGATCACAGATGAGGAAACACAGGGAATAGACTACAGCTTTGGAAGCTCCGCAGCCTTGGTTGATGGAGTCTGGAAAACAGCTTACAGAATCGGCATAGGCAAGTATCTTGCCCTCGGGTCAAAGAGGATGGCTGAAATCTTTGGTCTGGATGTTTCAATGAGTGTTAAGGGACTTGAGATGCCAGCTTACGACCCAAGGGGTATAAAGGGTATTGGATTGAACTACGCAACAGCCAACAGGGGAGGTTGTCATGTGACTGGGTACACTGTAAGCCCTGAAATCATCGGTCTGCCTGAGAAAATTGATCCGCTGACATACAGGGACAAAGCCCAGTGGGTCAAGGTATTCCAGGACTTCACATGTACTGTCAACTCAACTGTTAACTGCCTCTTCACAACCTTCGCCTTGGGAGCCGATGATTACGCTGCTCTGCTTTCAGCTGTAACAGGCTGGGAAATCTCAGCCAATGACATTCTGACAATAGGTGAAAGAATTTACAACCTTGAGAGGCTCATAATCAACAGATACGGATTCAATGCAAAAAATGATACTCTGCCAAGAAGACTGTTTGAGGAGCCATTGCCCACAGGTCCTACAAAGGGAGAAGTGATAAAAAGAGACGAATTCGAAAAGATGAAGGAAGAATACTACAAACTGAGAGGCTGGGTTAACGGAATTCCAACAGAGGAGAAGCTGAAGGAACTCGGAATATCTTAGGCTAAAATTATTTATCATCTTCCAGCCTTCCATTTTTTTAATGAAGGTTCAGCTTGAGGTAACAACATCATGCAATCTTGACTGCGAGTACTGTTTCAGAAAGAGAAACGGTTTTTCTGACATTACTCATGAAATTGTTGAAAAGATTGCAGATGCTGATGAGGTAGTGCTTTACGGCTATGGCGAGCCTCTGCTGAACCCATATCTTAAAGATTACCTGAAGATCATTAACGGAAAAACGCTGATAAGCACAAACGGTATGATAAACGGTGTTTTTGACGAGATTTTTGAAATGGTTGACAGGATTGCAATTTCTCTTGACTTTGATGCCAGACACAGAAAAGGACTTGTGTTTGAGAAACTCAAGGAGAAGCTTGACATGGCAGGAGAAAAGGCTGTAACACAGATTGTTGTCACCTCAGATAATATAAACTTTCTACCCGAGCTTGTCAGGATTTCAGCCGAAAGCGGTGCAGACGTTCAGCTCACAAACGTTGTGGCTGGAGATGAAGAGATTTACAGAAAGATTCTCTACTTTGAAGGAAGCAGGTTCAATGTTGATATGATCTCAGACATTGACGACAGGTTCATTCTCTCTGCAATTAAGGACTGGAGCAGAGGTAAGGGCAGGTTCAAGGAAGCTTACCAGAAGCTGATAAGGAAAATTTACAGCCATGGATACTCTGTAAATATTCCCTACATTGTTGAATCAAGAGAAAGAATCAGAATAGCAAGAAATGCAGAAGGAATCGTAGAGAAAAGTATTGACATTGCAAGGGAATATGGAGTTGATTTTGAGAGGGCTGAGTTCTTTGGAGATTCAAAGGCAAGAAAGTGTCCCTACGAGGACATGATTTTTGTTAGAGTTGATGGAATGGTCAGCCCGTGCATGACGTTTGCCTACACCCACAATGAGTTTGTAAATGGACATCACAAGGTTGTGAATGAGTTTGTTTTTTCAGATCTCAAAACAGATAGCATTGATGATGCTGTTGAAAGCAAAGCCGAGTTCGAAAGGCTGAGAAAGAACCTGGATGACAGCTTTCCATGGTGCGCAGACTGTCCCTACGTTTCAGGATGCTGGTATGCCAAGCAGAACATAGACTGCTACGCAAACAAGGTTTCATGCTCGGAATGCCTTTACAGCTCCAGGATTGCGAGGTGTGTCGTATAGAGGTCTTGTGCGGTATAACAAAGGATGAGATTATTGAACTTATTATCGAGATCCTGAAAGAACTTGGAATTGAATTTGTAGAGCTTGAAAACAGGTTTGAAACAGAAAGAGGGATAATAAAGATAGAAATCCATGATGAATCCTGTTTTGGTCTCAAACT
>JALURI010000104.1:1027-5189 GCA_027016965.1 Geoglobus sp. | reverse complement strand
CTCCTTCAGGTTCCCCACTCTCATTTGTTCAAGCTCTCTCCTCTGGAGATATTTACTTTTCTAACGATATTGATTCTGTCATCTTAAAACCAGCAAGCTTTTTATCACTGGCAAACTGATTTTTCTTTGTATGGTTAAAATAGCAATCTCAGGAAAGGGAGGGGTCGGAAAAACAACGCTCACAGCAGTTCTCGCCCATCTTTTTGCCAGGGATGGGTACAGCGTGACTGCAATAGATGCTGATTCGGCAATAAACCTTCCATCTGCTCTTGGAGTTGATTATGTGAAACCCCTTTCGGATCTCAGAGATGTGATTGATGAGAGGGTTCGGGGACCAGTGGGAACTTACAAGCTCAATCCGAAAGTTGATGATATATTTGAGGAACACTCTGCCAGAAATGAGGATGGAGTGAGGGTTCTTGTTCTCGGAACGATTGAAAAGGGAGGAAATGGATGTTTCTGCCCTGAGAATGCATTCCTCAGAGCAATTCTGAGACATGCGATTTTTAGAGAGAAGGATGTTCTCCTGCTCGATATGGAGGCAGGAATAGAGCATCTTGGAAGGGGGACAGCCAGGGGAGTTGATCTTCTTATTGCTGTTGTTGAGCCAGGTATGAGGAGTTTTGAAACCCTTGAAAGAATTGAGAAGCTTGCAAAGGATATTGGCATAGGGAGAATAGGTGTTGTTGTCAACAAGTACATTAAAAGCGAAAGAGCCAAGGAACTGGTGGAAAAGATTGATCATCCACTTCTTGGCGTGATCCCGTACAGCCAGGATTTTGTTAAAGCTGATCTGGAAAACATCCCTCCTTACAGGGCTGTCGATCTTGAGCCCTTCATAAAAATCAAGAACAATCTGCTTGAAATGGTGAAAGAAACATGAAAGTGGCTGTTATTTTGAGAAAAAAATATGGAAAAAGAGCTGTCGATCAGATTTCAAAGAGATTTCCGGTTATAACATTCCGTCTTCCAGATGAACTCCCTGAGATAATAGATGAACCTGAGGAAATTGAACTGTCTGATGGAATATTTGATGCAGACGTCATTCTGAGCTACGCACTGCATCCAGATGTAAACTATGAAATAATAAGGAGGGCTGAGGGCAGGAATGTTAAGGCGGTTATACTTCCGGGTGGTGCAAAAAGTGGATCAAGAGCTCAGCTGAAGGAGCTTGGGGAAATGCATGATGTAAAGGTTATATGGGAAGATGTGTGCTGCGCTACACCGCTAATTCAAGATGATGATGTTTCAGACTTCTTTTCAGAGTTTGGGCTGCCGGAGTTTGATGTGATTGTTGAGAATGGGAAGGTGAAGGATGTTAAAGTCAAAAGGGCCGCAATCTGTGGTTCAACGTACTTTGTGGCAGAGAGCATAAAGGGTATGAATGCTGATGAGGCTCCAACAAAGGCTGGATACTTCACCCAGATATATCCATGCTTTGCATCAAGAGGTATTGACGGCAAGATCCACCAGGCAGCAAACATACACAGGAGACAGGTTGAAAGGGCAATTGAAAAGGCTAAAGAAGAACATCAAGAATGATGGTGGCAAGGAGTACGGAGCTGAGAGAAGCGTTTAAATAAAAGAATGAGATCTGAATGGATTTCTCATCTTTCCACAGCCATACAATTGCATGCTCTGCAATGAGAATTGCTCCAATTAAAATCAATCCTGAGACTGCCAGCAACCCAGAGGGGTACATAACGAGAATTGCTATTGACAGGAGTGAAAAGAAAATAGCGTGATTCACTGCGGAGATAAATTTTGCCGTTCTAATCTTGTATTTTGCCGGAATACTGTGTATTCTGTGTTTAATATCAAATTCATAGTCCTGAATTGCATATATTATATCAAATCCTGCTACCCAGAAGATGACAGCGATGCCAATCAGAAAAGGTAGAAGATCTTTTCCAAAGATATCAAATGAGTTCGTTATCGCAACCCATCCACCCATCGGGGCGTAGGCAAGATTGAGTCCAAGAACGTAGTGAGACAGTACTGTATACCTTTTAAGGTAGGGATATATGTAAGCCGTTACCGCTGGAATTGGGGAGAGAAGGAATGCAAGCTCGTTTATCAGGTATGCTGAGATAAAGTAAACCGCCAGTGATAGTGCAGTTATTGTGTAAGCCTCTCTCAGTGAGATCAGTCCAGCTGGAAGATGCCTGTTTGCCGTTCTCGGATTAAGAGCATCGATTTTTCTGTCTATTATTCTGTTGAGGGACATTGCAGCAGTTCTGAATCCTGTGAAGGCTGTTGCAATGAGAATGATTTTTTCGGTGGAAATCATCTCTCCTTTTGCCATAAATGCTCCCAAGTAGGCAAATGGAAGGGCGAAAAGTGTGTGTTCTATCTTTACGAAATCCATCACAAGCTTAAGCTTTTTAACCATTGATGGCAGGAAACTTTCTGGGTTTAAAAAGGTGATAGTGATGCTCGACCATGAAAGGGTTGCGGTCAATGCGGTGCTTTCAATGCTCCTTGAAGTTTCAGCCAGTCCAAAGCCTGGAAATGTTGACAGAGATCACGATTTTGGAGATCTGAGATACGAGCATTTTCTCGCCTCATCAGCATCATCCTTTCCGGTTTTTCTGAGAATTGCAGAAAATGAAATTGGGATAGGAGAGGGGATTTACATCCTTGTCAGAGAAACTTCTAAATTTCATCGAGCGGAAAATGTTCATTTTGGGGCTTTTTTGCTTTTATCTCCACTTGTATACGCTGGAGGAGACGTGAATAAAGCGAGTAAAGCGGTAAAATCAACAACCTATCTGGATTCGATATTTGTTAAAAAAGCTTTTGAGATGATAAAACCGAGAGTCATGGATGCGGAAAACCTTGATTTGAGGGATGAGATAGATGTGATGATAGAGCAGAAACAACTCAATCTTTATCATTGGATGGGGCTCGCTCCAGAGGAGAATTTCATTGCGAGGGAGTTCGTTAATGGATTTAAGCTCTCTGTAAGAGGATCTGAGATTTTTCTCAATCTTCTTGATGCTGAGAAGGATATCAACAGGGCGATAGTGCTTCTTCACGTTAAATTTCTTTCCGAGGTTCTTGACCCACTCATTATTGCCAAGAAAGGATATGGGTTTGCTGAAAAGGTCAGAGAGATGGCTGAAGAGTGCATGGGCTTTTACACTGAAACCGGGAACTTTGCGGTTTTTGAGGAACTTGACAGAAAACTTCTCTCATCTGAGGTAAACCCCGGAAGTATAGCAGATCTGGTTGTTTCATCCCTTTTTCTGGCTCTGTGCAGAGGGGTGAGAGTGTGATTGAGAAATTCGGGCTCAGAGATGGAATAAATGAAGTCATAGGGATAACAATCGGGGACTGGGTTAATACTGCCCCTCTTGGAATTATTGTGGATGATGGTATAAAGGTAAGGCTGTACAGCAACCACACAAGAGATCTCCTTGAAAAAAGCGGTGAGCTTTTTGTAAACGTAATTCATGATCCCGTTGTTTTTGTTATTTCTGCATTTGAAGATCTGGATGAGATGTGGTTTGAGAGCCTTGATCCTCCTGTGATAAGGAATGCAATGTGCTGGGTAAGGTTTGAGGCAAGAATTGAAGGCAGTTTTGCTCACCTAAAATTCATTCAGGGTGAGGTCTTGAGGAATGATATTCGAGCAGTCAATAGAGGGTTCAATGCCGTGATCGAGGCAGCTGTTCATGGAACGAGGTATGTTATGAGCAGAAATCCTGAGCTTAGGAAGAGGATACTCTACTATGGCAGAATTGTGGAGAGGTGTGGTGGAAAAAGAGAGAGGGGGGCTTTTGATTTGCTTTTGAGTTATACGGGTATTCAAATCTAAGAAATAAGAAACTTCTTGAATCTTCGTGGAATAATTTCCCGAAAAGGCTTCATACTCTTTGTTCGTAGAATAATTCATGGAATTTGAGACTCACAAGAAAAACGCTGAAGAGAGTACAAAAGCATCCATTCATGCATTTAAAATGGGCTAAAACTCTGTTGTTACAGAAACGGCATTCAAGGCAGTTGAACAGGCTGTAGTAATGCATGCAACTCTTTAAAGGGTGCGTATGAAAAGCCATCCCGAAAAAATAGAATTCGCTGAGGCGAAGTACCCTGAAGTTGCTAAAATCCTCAGAAGACTCAGGAGGAACTATGGTTGATTTAGGATGTGATGGGATTA